>CAZRNL010000011.1:0-22404 GCA_964601395.1 uncultured Silicimonas sp.
CCCGAGATCTGGTACATAACGAAGTCGCGCGCCCGTTTCGGGTCATGGCCGCCGAGCGCGAAGTTGCCGCTGGTCCCGGCAGGTGCGGCGGTGACGCGGTCGGGCAGGGCCTGCACCAGAGCGGCAAAGACCGCCTCCGCGATGCGCTGACTGACTTCCGCCGCGCAACCCGAGACCGGACGCGGGTAGCGGGCGTCAAGAAAAGTGCCCTCGATCCCTGTGATCTGCAGCGGATCGAACGCCCCCGCGCTGATCGGCACTTCGGGAAAGATGTGCCGCATCGCAAGGTAGACGCTCGACAGTGTCGTCGCCCGAACCGAGTTCATCGGCCCGCGGCAGGGCGGGGCCGAGCCGGTAAAATCGAAGACCGCGCGGTCGCCCGCGACGGTCACCGCAACCCGGATCGCCAGCGGCTCGTTGACCACACCGTCGGAATCGACCCAGGCCACCGCTTCGTAGCGCCCGTCGGGCGTCTGCGACAGAAAGGCTCCCATCTGCTGCGCGGCACGGCGGCGAAGTTCCGCGATGGCCTCGGTCACCGTGTCGTCGCCGTAGCGATCCAGAAGCGCGTGAAGCCGCGCCTCGCCAACCATCAGGGCCGAGGCCTGCGCCTTGATGTCTCCGATCCGCTGGTCGGCGACGCGAATGTTGGAATAGATGATCTGGTAGATCTCCTGGTCCATGACGCCCTTCTTGAACAGCTTGACGGGCGGCAGCCGTAGTCCTTCCTGCTCGACAGCCGTGGCGCTGGCGGAAAACCCGCCCGGCACCGCTCCGCCCGTATCGGGCCAATGCCCGGTATTGGACAGCCAGCAGAAGATCTCGCCACCCCGGTAGAAGGGCCGGGCGAAGCGCACGTCCATCAGATGCGTTCCGCCCAGGTATGGGTCGTTCACGATGTAGATGTCGCCGTCCTCGGGCGCCGCCGTCACGCCAGACGCGATCCGCTCGACCAGTTGCCGGGTCGAATCCTGCATCGTGCCCACGAACACCGGCAATCCGCCCGCGCCCTGCGCGATCAGCGATCCGTCCACGGCGGAATAGATCCCGTCCGAGCGGTCGTTCGCCTCGGCGATGACTGGCGAGAAGGCGGCGCGAGAGAATGTCAGGTCCATCTCGTCGCAGACCTGTTGCAACCCCGCCTGGATGACTGTCAGAGTGATAGGATCGAGACTCACGACGGTGCCCTCTGCTTGTCCCTGTGATAGGTCAGCGCCCGACAAAGGCAAAGCGCCAGTGCCGGATGGTCCGCCGCCGCTCGAGGCAGCAGGGCGCGGTTGCCCAGATATCCGAATGCATCGGGAAAATCGCGCCGGAAGCCCTCGACCAGCGTGGTTTGGCAGTTGAGGAAGATCGCCGGCTCATCGCCGCTCAGGCCCAGACGGATCGTCGTCTCGGATCTCGTTGTCTCGGTCAGATAGGCCGGTTCTCCCCACTTCAGGGTCTCGGTCAGCGGCCCGGTGCCGGTCTCTCGAGCCAACGCGAAAATTCGAGCCCGCACTATCATCAACCTGCGCCGCGCTTTGGGCGGAAACCGCGCGAACGCGGCTGCCACTTCGTCCGGCATCGGCGGGGCGCGTTCCGTCATGGGTCCACCCTGACGATCAGGTTGCCGTGTGCGTCGCCCTCGGCAAGGGTGCCCGGCTCCAGCAAGAGCGTCGTGTCCATCTGTTCGACCAGAGCCGGTCCCTCGATCCGCGCGTCGAGCGGCAGCCGGTCGCGCCAGTAGACCGGCGCGTCGAAAGCGCCCGTTTCGGTGACAAGCCGCCGCTGGCCGGTCCGGGCATCCACGAGGCGCGGTCGCCGCCCCTCCGGGTCGATCAGGCGCGTGAGATCCGGCGAGGGCCGCATCCCCACGACCGAGGTGCTGACATTCACCACATTGGCCTCGATGCGGTCCAGTTCCACCCGGAACCTGTCGAAGTACGCCGCCTGGAAGGCGGCGCGGACGCGGGCGGTGCTCCACTCAGGGTCCGGCACTTCGATCCGCAGCAGATGGGTCTGACCCAGGAACTGCATGTCGAGCGAATAGTGGCAGGCGATGGCGTCCAGCCGCACGCGCTCCGCGCCGATCAGCGCGCGCCCCCGCGCGGCCTGACCGGCAAAGACCCCGGCCAGTTCACCCTCGGTCAGCGCCGACAACGGGCGGTTGACGGTCTGCACGAAATCCTGCCACAGGTTGGCGGTGACGCAGCCGATGGCATTGGTGATGCCGGGCCGGGCAGGGACCAGCACTTTCGGGATCGACAATTCGCGAGCCATCGCCGTGGCGTGAAGCGGCCCCGCGCCGCCGAAGGCGAAGAGGGCGAAATCGCGGGGATCGACGCCAAGCGACACCGACACCATCCGCACCGCCCCCGCCATCTTCAGGTTCGCGACACGCACCACCGCCAGTGCAGCCTCCTCAACGCCCAGACCCAGCGGACCGGCGATTTTTTCGGCGAATATCCCGCGCACCGCCTCCAGCGTTACACCGCCCCGCACCGCCAGTCGCGCGGGGTCGAGCCGCCCGAGCAGCAGGTTTGCATCCGAGATCGTCGGCAGCGTTCCGCCCCGGCCATAGCAGATCGGCCCCGGATCGGCGCCCGCGCTGTCGGGGCCGATCTCCAGAAGCCCTGCCGCGTTCACCCGTGCGATGGACCCACCGCCAGCGCCCACGGTCCGGACATCCACCATCGGCACGTGGATCGGCATCGCGTACTCAAGTTCGATCTCGTTCGACACCATCGGCCGTGCATCCCGGATCAGCGCCACATCGGTCGAGGTGCCTCCCATGTCGTAGGTGATCAGGTTCGGCTGGCCTGCCGCCGTACCGATGGCCGCCGCCGCCATCACGCCCGATGCCGGACCGGACATCACCGTCTTGGCCGCTTCCTCGACGACACGCGCCGCCGACACCGTGCCGCCGTTGCCGTTCATCACCAGCAGATCGCCGCGATAACCCTTCGCGGAAAGTTCGCCGCGCAGAAGATTGATGTAGCGGGATAATATCGGTTGGACACTGGCGTTTACCGCCGCCGTCACGCCGCGCTCATACTCCCGCGTTTCGGACAGCAGCGCATGGCCCATCGTGACGTGATCCGGAAACAGGGGAGCCAGAACCTCGGCCGCACGGCGCTCATGCGAAGGATTGGCGTAAGCGTGTAGGAAATGCACCACGACCGCCTCGCAACCGGCATCCCGCAGTGCCTGACCCGCCGCCAGAACGGCGGCTTCGTCCAGGGGCGTGACCACCTCGCCCTCCGCGTCCATCCGCTCCGGCACCTCGAGGCGCAGCGTGCGCGGAATGATCGGAACGAACTCGCCCTTCATGCCATAGGCATTCGGCCGGGTCCGGCGACCAAGCTCCAGCACGTCGCGGAAACCTTCGGTGGTGATCAAGCCGGTTCTGCTGAGCTTGCGCTCCAGCAAGGCGTTCGTCGTGGTGGTCGTGCCGTGAACGATCAGGTCCACCCGAGCGGCATCGACTCCCGCCGCCTCGAGCGCATTCAGGACACCGAAAGCCTGGTTCTCGGGCGTCGAGGGCACCTTGGCGAGCCGCACCTCACCGCTCGCCCCGTCGATCTCGACCAGATCTGTGAAGGTGCCGCCCACGTCCACACCGACCACCCGCCCGGTCGCTTCCTCGTCCATTCCCCGTCCGCCTTGATCCTTGCCGCGCCGATGGTCGGAAGAGACCGTAGCAATGTCAATCCGGGCCGTTGATCGTTTCTGGCTTTCCGGTGTTCCGCAATCGGTTAGGCTCCGTCCATGCGAATGCGATTGACCTTCGCCCTGACAGGGGGCTTGCTGCCCGGAGCGGCTTGGGCACATGCCTCGGATCAGGGTTTCGTCCTGCTCCTGCCCACGGATCTCTACGTCGCGGGTGGCACGCTGGTGGTTGCGGTGACGGTCGGATTATTGGCAATCGCCCCGTCATGGCGACCCGAGATCCTGTTCCGGCGAATCGCGCCGTTGCCGTCGTTGTCGCCGCGATTGCGCCCCTATGTTCAAACTGCTGCACTAATAGGCCTGCTGCTGCTTGTCCGGGCAGGGGCGTACGGAGCGACCGATCCGTTGCGAAATCCCCTGACGCTGGCGCTCTGGACGGTATTCTGGGTGGGACTTGTCGCTGTTCAGGCTCTGATATTCGACGTCTGGCGCTGGCTGAACCCATTTGCGGCACTGACGCGGCTCTCAGGACAGGTGGGCTTCAGACCACTCCTGAAACCGATGCGACTGAGCCGTTGGCCATCGGTAGTGCTGTTCCTGGCATTCTCCGGGTTTCTTCTGGCGGACCCGGCACCAAGCGACCCCCGGAGACTCGCGTGGATCGTCGGCGGCTATACTTTGGCGACGTCGCTTGCGCTTCTGGTCTTTGGCCCTCGCTGGCTGGTCCGGGGCGAGTTCCTGACTGTCTTCATGCGGACCTATCGCCAGACGGCTCTCGTGGGGGTGGGCGGTATCGGCCCAAACGGTTGGCGTTTGCTGCGCCTCGGCGTGCCCGGTCTGCCCATTGCCGCCCTGATGCTCGTCCTGCTGGGATCGGGCAGTTTCGACGGGTTGAACGAGACCTTCTGGTGGCTGGCGCTACTGGGCGTGAACCCGCTGGAATTTCCCGGCCGCTCTGCCGTGATCGCCCCGACCTTGGCAGGGCTTCTCACTGTCAACGCCCTGCTGATCGTCGCTTACGGCGTGTCGATCCGGGCAGGTCTTTCGCTGGCGGGTGGCGGCGTGGCTTTCGGAACCGCCTTCCGCGCGCTTGCGCCCAGCATCCTGCCCATCGCGGCAGGCTATCACGTCGCGCACTATCTGACGAGTTTTCTCGTTGATGGTCAGTATGTTATGAGCCTTTTTTTAGACCTGTTCGGTGCCGGAGAACGCCCTGTCACAACCGGCTTCTTCAACCGTCTCTCCAGCGTCCGGGTGATCTGGTTCACCCAGGCAGGAGCGGTAGTGGCCGGCCATGTCGTGGCGATCCTCGTGGCCCATGCGCTCGCGCTGCGTCTTTTCCGCGACCCCCGCCGGGCCACCCTCAGCCAGTTGCCTCTGGCGCTGTTCATGGTCGGCTACACGATCTTCGGTCTCTGGCTGCTGGCCGCGCCGAAGGGAGCATGACTCCAGCGGTTCATGAACAAGAAAGGATTGGACAGACGCCGCGGCGCTTTGCACACTGAATTCAGAGAACAGAGGCCCTCGGGGCCCAACAACAGGGAGTCCGTGATGACCAAGTCCACCACCACACGACGCGGTGCGCTGAAGACGCTGGGTGCAGGCGCCGCTGCCGCCGCCACGCTGCCGCTCTGGGCGCGCTATACCCACGCGCAAAGCGCGGCACCCATCAAGGTCGGCTTCCAGGTCCACCGCACCGGCATCGGTGCCGCCTACGGGCGCTGGTACGACCGCACCACGATGGCCGCCGTAAAGAAGATCAACGATGAGGGCGGCATCAACGGCCGCATGGTCGAGATCGTGGCCGAGGATGACGGCACCGATCCCAAGCGCGGGGCCGAGGTGGTCGAGAAGTTCGCCAACCAGCACGGTTGCGACATCGGTTTCGGCACGCTCTTTTCCCATGTCGTCATCGGCTCGGCACCGGCCGCGGGCGAGTTGAAACTGCCCTATTTCGTCGTCTCCGAAGGCCACCACGTCGCCTCCGGCATGCTCAACCGCTACACGCTCCAACCGGGCATCACCGACGTGAAAAGCCAGGTCCAGGCGATGGGACCCTTCGTGGCGAATACGCTCGGCAAGAAAGTCACGATGATATACCCCGACTTCGCCTTCGGCCACGACCACCGCGACTACTTCACTCCCGCAGTCGAGGCCGCCGGTGGCCAGGTCCTGGCCCAGATCGCGATCCCGCCGACCGAGACCTCGTTCACCAAGTATTTCCCGCAAATTCCGCGGGATACCGAGGTTCTCTACCACGTCATGGTCGGCCCCGCCGTGCTGACTTTCGTGAAAGAGCTTGGCGAGTTCTTCGGCCCCTCGGCACCCGCCATGTTCGGCTTCATCGACAGTCTTGAAGCCGTCGACATCTCGTCGCCCGGCCTCGAATTCCTCGAAGGCTCCTACTTCTGGGAAGGCAACCCGCGTTACGCGCAGGAAAACCAGTCCGAGTACGACAAGGCCTACCGCGCCGCCGTTGGCGTGGACGAGAACGGCGCCTCGGCCTCCGACCCTTCAGACGTTTCGACCTACGCCCACATGTTCGGCTGCTGGGAGACGCTGCACACCGTCAAGGGCGCGATGGAGGCTTCGGGTTACCAGGGTCCTGCCGACCGCGCCAAACTGATCGAGGCCGTCGAGGCCGTCACCGACATCCCCGAGGGTTTCGATCACCCACAGGGCGCCAAGGTTTTCAACGGCAAGACCCACCAAGTCTTCGGCCACCAGTACATCACAAGGGTCGAGGGCGGACGGCTCAATCTGGTCCACACGACGTCGATCGAGGACACGCTGTACCCGGACGAGGTAGATTACACGACGCAGGCACTCTGACTGCGTCCACGAGGCGGGGGCGTCGCCCCCGCTCCCCTGTAAGACCGTGATTGGGGGGCGGAGACGAGATGCGTGATGACGAGCTGCTCGATCTGCTTGCGATTGCGTTCGGAGTGATCGCTACGCTTTATGCGTACATCAACATCCGCAAGGATGGGGACGGGTTTGTCGCCGTTGTCTCGTTATGTGTGGCACTTGCGGCGTTCGGCTGGGTTTATCTGACGTAGACCCATTTCGAACCAGCCGATTCCCTGAATCCTGTTTTCTCTTCAAATGGGGTGCGGTAACCTTTCCAGGAGCGTTGCCGACCTTCCGATCCGTGGCGCTCATGTGTCGGGAGGCGTCAGGTAAACGATGAGAACGACCCGCGACCGCTTCCGCCACGCCGTGCTCTTCGAATTGATTGCCCTGGCCATGGTGACACCATTTGGCGGATCGGTTTTTCACGTTTCGATGAGCGACTTCGGTTTGGTCGCCTTGGTCAGCACCACGATAGCGATGCTCTGGAACTATGGGTTCAACGTTGCCTTCGACCATGCAATGAAATGGCGTCTCGGACATGTCCGAAAGTCTCTCCCGCTCAGAGTCCTTCACGCATTTCTCTTCGAGGCCGGACTCCTGTGTCTCCTGGTACCGTTCATCGCCTGGTATCTGGCGGCGACGCTGTGGCAGGCCTTCCTGATCGACGTTTCGCTAGCGGGCTTTTATCTGGTCTATGCCTTCGCGTTCAATTGGATCTACGACATGGTCTATCCTCTTGATAAAATGAATGACTCCGCCGACTTACCAACCTGATACCCGTCTATCCGGCACGTGCCGCTGACGGTCGGACTTCCGCAACTCAGACTTGCCTCGCATCGGCCAACCTGCTCAAGTTCGGCCTATGGACTTCGGCCCCCATCTTCTTCTTGCCCTCATCGAAGGTGCCGTCGGCGCGGCGGTTCTTGCACTGGCCGCCGTGGGCCTTGGTCTGGTCTTCGGGGTCATGCGGGTCGTAAACGTTGCCCATGGCGAATTCTTCATGCTGGGCGCGGTCATTGCCTGGGCCATTGCCACCGCCGTCGGCGGACATGCCGCCTGGGGCTTCGTTCTGGCGCTGGTCCTTGCCCCCTTGATCGTCGGAGCGATCGCCGCTTTGGCGGACATGACCGTGCTCAAGCGGATCAGTTATGACCCCGAGCGCACCATCGTCGCGACCATCGGCCTTCTCTACATCATCCAGCAGGCGACCCTGATGACCTACGGCCCCGAGGCCCGCGCAGTCGAGGCGCCCTTCAACTCCCGCATCCCGATCCCGTGGTACGACATGGCGGCAGGTGAGTGGTTCTACCCTTGGGGCCTTGCGGTTACCTCCTACAAGCTCTTCGTCATTGCTGCCGCCATTGTCGTTCTCCTCGGCGTCTGGGCGTTGATGACCCGCACGAAAATCGGTCTTCTGATGCGCGCGACGCAGCTTGACCGCGACATGGCCACGGCCTTCGGAATCCCTGTCGAACGCGTCTATGCCATCGTATTCGGCCTCGGTGCCGCCCTGGCGGCCCTCGCCGCCGTGCTGATCGTGCCTATCTCGCAGGCGCACTACCTCATGGGGGCGGATCCGTTGCTTCTTTCGTTCATCGTCGTCATTATCGGCGGCCTCGGCTCGCTGCCCGGCGCGGTCGTCGCCGCGCTTCTGATCGGCATGTCCGACGGCATCATCTCGGTATTCTTCTCGCCGACGCTGGCGAAAATCCTCGCCACGCTTCTTGTGGCCCTCGTCCTGGTGTTCCGCCCGCAGGGCTTGTTCGGGACGAAAGCCGCGTGAAAGTCTGGGCGGCCCACGCAGCACTACTGGCGCTGGTGGCGACCGCGGGTCTCATGGTCGGCGACTACCACCAGGGCAACCTGTCGAGGATCATGGTGCTGGCGATCTACGCCACCGGCTACAACATACTTTTCGGCTACACAGGGCTTCTGTCCCTCGGGCACGCCATGTTCTTCGCCGCCGGCCTCTACGCCATGGGGCTCGGCGTGCGCTTCATCGGTCTCGATCCCGTCACCGGGTTCCTTGCCGGCACGCTTGCCGGTGCCGCCCTCGCCGCCGTCCTCGGTGCGCTGGCGCTGCGCGCCAAGGGCGTCGCCTTCATGATCGTCACGCTGATGTTCGCGCAGGCGGCCTACCTGACCATCCTCTATTTCGGCACATATACGCGTGGCGACGAGGGCTTCGTCCTGCAACCGGCTGAGCGCATGATCTTCGGCACGCCGCTGTCCAACGCCGATCTCCGCTTCTGGGTGGCCTTCGCGCTCTTCTCGGCGGTAACCCTCATCACGCTCGCCCTCGTGCGCCTCCCGTTCGGCAAGACACTGGTTGCGATCCGCGAGAACGAGGCCCGCGCCCAGATGCTCGGCTACGATACCTTCCGCTTCAAATGGATGGCCGTAATCCTCTCGGGTGCCTTCTCGGCCGCCTCCGGCGCCGCCTATGGCCTACTTTTCGGCTACGTCGGCGCCAGCTTCGCCAGCGTGCAGTATTCGATCTTCCCGCTGCTCTGGGTGCTTCTCGGGGGAGCGGGAACCGTAGTGGGTCCCTTCATAGGCACGCTTTTCATGTTCTACCTGATCGACCTCTCGTCAGGGCTGACAACGGCCTACATGCTGGTCGCGGGCGTGGTCCTCGTCCTCCTGACGCTCTTTGCGCCTCAGGGCATCGCGGGCGAGATCCGCCGGCGATTTTTCCGGGGGTTGCCATGAGCCTTCTGGAAACGCGCGGCCTCTCCAAGCGCTTCGGTGGCCTTGATGCGGTTGTGGATGTGGACCTGACGCTGGAAGAAGGGCGAATTCGAGCACTGATCGGCCCGAACGGAGCTGGAAAGACAACATTGGTCGGACTTCTCTGCGGGCGTATAGAACCCACGTCCGGCACGGTTGCCTTCCAGGGCCGGGACATCACGCATCTTCCCGCCCATGCCCGGATAGATGCCGGGATGGCCTACACATTCCAGATCACTTCGGTTTTCGCCCGTTTGCCTGTGCTCGAGAACGTGGCCCTTGCAGCCCGCCGCCGCTTTCCGGGCGACGTCGAGACCCGAGCCAGAACCGCTCTGACCCGTGTCGGGCTGGACAATCGCGTCGACCAGTTGGCCGGAGACCTGGCGTACGGCCATCAGAGACTGCTCGAAGTCGCGATGGGGTTGGTGCAGGAACCGAAACTCCTGATCATGGACGAACCCACGCAAGGTCTTTCGGACACCGAGATCGAGACCTTCAAATCATTGGTGCGCGACGTTGCCCGCGAGGAAACCGTGCTTCTGATCGAACACAACATGAGCGTCGTGATGGAACTGGCAGACCAGATTACCGTGCTGAACTTCGGTCGCATCCTGGCAGAGGGCTCACCCGCCCAGATCCGGGCGAACAGAGATGTTCAGGCCGCCTACCTGGGAACCACATGATGCTGGCGCTCGACAACATATCCACAGGCTATCGCGAGGCTTTGGTCCTCCGGGACTTCTCGCTGACCTTGCGCAAGGGCGAGATCCTCTGCCTATTCGGTCGCAACGGCGCGGGGAAGACCACCACGCTCCGCGCCATCATGGGCCTTCTGCCTCTGGCCGGCGGCGAGGTGCGTCTCGACGGCAAGAGCATGACCGACCTTCCGCCACACGAGATCCCGAAGCAGGGCATCGGCTATGTGCCACAGGGCCGGCGGCTCTTCACCGAGATGACGGTCGCCGAGAACCTCGAGATCGGCCTGATGGCGCGCGGGCAGGGGTCCGATACCCGTGACTGGGTACTGGAGTTGTTCCCTCGCCTCTCTGAACGGCTGTCGCAACGCGCAGAGACGCTTTCGGGCGGCGAACAGCAGATGCTGGCGACCGCGCGCGCACTCTGCCTGCGCCCCAAGGTGCTGCTGCTGGACGAGCCGACCGAGGGCCTTCAACCCTCGATGATCGAGGCTATCCGGCAAGTGGTGGTCAAGATGCGCGAGGAGGGTGTGGCTATCCTTCTGGTTGAACAGCGCCTGGACGCCGTTCTGTCGCTTGCCGACCGTGTGGCCTTTATCGAGAATGGCCGAAACGGAGCCACGCTGCCTGCCGCTCATCTGCGTGAGGACCACGAGTTGGTCATGAAATACGTCGGTGTCTAGGCCGGCTACCTGACGCGGGCCTGAATCGACGCGTCTTCGACCTTTCGGATGCTCAAAGTCCGTCTTTGGCGATCGTCAGCGCGAGATCGCTGACCAGTCGGGCCCGCGCCCCGGCGATCACCGCAGGCGAGGCATCCACTGCCATTGGCACCGACAGCGAGAAAAGCCGCGACCGGTCACGCCCGCGCCCGTCAAGGTCGGCGACGAAGTACTGCCCGGCCAGCGTCAGCGTCCCGTCCGCGGCTGAAAGGAAACGCTCGACGCGAACATCAACGCGCGCGGCAGGAAACGCGTCGAAAGGCCAGGGTTCCGGCGCCACACGCGCACCGGTGATCTCTGTCAGGTTCCGCGTGAGTGCCAGCGTCACCGCACGGGTCGGATCATCAGCCCAAAGGAGCTTCGATCGAGCCAGTTCCCCAGCCTCGGCCTCAACGTAAATTTCCTCGCTGGAGGCATGGGTTGGCAGCGAAACTTCACGAACCTCGATGCTGGAGAAACGGCTCGCGACCCGTTCGGTCGTGATCACCTGCGGGGCTGCCAGAAAGCGCTCGTCGGCTCCGCAGGCAGAAAGCAGTACTACAATGGCGAGAAGGGGAAATCGGGTCATGGGTCAGCGTCCAAGTATGATGGAGTTGGGGCGGCGCTCCAAGGCGCGCGACAGGCTGTCGACCGATTGGGCCGCCCGCTGGATGTCGCGCAGAGCCTCTTGCGCTTCGCGCGAGAATGCCGAGGTGGCATCGTAGCCCGCAAGGGTCGTCTGCGCCTGCGACAGCGCGCTTTCGATGCGTGCTACAAGGGCGGGCAGGTCGGCCGTCGCTTCGGCCACGGCATCGGCGGCGTTGCGGGCCGAAGCCAGTGTCCGGTTTGCGTTGTCGATCAATCCACCCTCGCGCAACTCGGCCAGCGCCTGTTCGACTTCCCGGAACGCGCTGGACAGAGCGCTTGGCAACTCGGCCTCTCCCGCCTGTCCGAACAACGCCTCCGCGGAGGCCAGCACTCCTGCCAGCTCGCGCGCCAGTTCATCGAGGTTGACGTTCTCGGCATTGGCCGCGATCCGGTCGATCCGTTCCACGACACCGGGAACGTCCGCAACCGCCGTCTCGACAGCGCGCGCCGCCTCGCTGGCCGAAGCCAGCGCGTCCGAAAGCTGCTCGGCGGTGTTGGCTGTCGTGAGATCGTCCAGGATTTGCGTCAGCGATGCGACCGCCGTCGTCAGATCGGCGGGCAGGGCGCGCGCCGCTTCGCTTCCGATCACAGCACGGGCATCGGCGGCCAGTCCCGTGGCTTCGGTTGCAAGGTCCTCCAGCGGCAACGCCGTGGCCTTCGCAACCAGCGCGTCGATACGCTCGGTCAGTGCGGGCAGGCCCGCCAGTGCGTCCTCGGCTGCCTTGCCCGCCGCAGCCGCCTGATCTACCGCCGCAAGAACGCGGTTCGCGGCGTCCGCCTCGCGCAGCGACGTCAGGATGTCTCTGAGATCGCCCGTCGCGGCACGGATATCCGCCATTGCGCCTTGCAGGTCCGCGGGCAGCGCCTGCACTTCGTCCGAGCCGACGATCCCACGTGCGTCCGACAGAAGTCCCCGCAACTCGCCTGGCGTCTCGCGGAAATCCTCGCTGGTGACAAAGGCCGTAGCGTTGTCCAGAAAGCCGATGGCGCTGTTCAGTAGTTCTTCGATCGGCAGGGCGTTGATCCGGCCAAAGACTCCCTCCGCCGTCGCAGTGACATCCGAAATCTCGCTTTGGGTGGTCGGGAAAACCGGAAACGGGTCGGCGTCGCGGTCGATTTCGGTAAGCGACGCATCCTCCAACGAGATCAGTTCGATCTTGAGCCCGCCGGTGAGGATCGAGGCCGACACCAGGCGCGCGCGAAGGCCGTCAACGACCTGATCGTTGAGATAGGTAAGGGCGTCCTCTTCGCTGAGATCTCCGGTCAGACCGAGACGCGCGGGGCGGATCTCGACAATGGCCAGAAGGCGCACGCGAGCATCGCCGAAGCGCTCACGGTCGACCAGACCGGTAACATTCACCACTTGGCCGATATTGACTCCTCGCCATTCGACCGCTGCGCCGCTCGCCAGGCCACTTACGTTGTCCTCGAACACCATCGAAACGGTTATCGACGATCCGTCGTTCTCTTCGAATATGCTGGTGCGGGCCGATGCCTCGTCCGGGAAGACCTCGAAGACGGCACCGGTAGCAACCGTCTGTCCCCCGGAGACGAGTGTGTCGAATGTAATGCCGCCGGTGATGAGCGAGGCCACGGAGGAGAAATCGAGTTCCGCCCCGTTCGGTCCGATCGAGAACGTGAATCCGGATGTGTCCCAGAACCGCGTCGCCGTGGTGATCAGGCGATCGTGCGGCTCAAAGATGATGGCCTCCGAGAAAACCCATCGGCCATCCTGACTGATCCGCGCCGGGCCAATCCTGCCCACTTCGATGCCCTTGTAGAGAATGGGTGTGTTCTCGCTCATACCGCTGTCGCGCGAGCTTCGAAGCTCGAACATCAGGCCCTGTCGTCCTGCGGTGACAAGTGGCGCCTGCTCGAGACCTATGAAAGTCTCGACGGTCCCGTCTGCCGTTCCGTCCCAGCTTCCTTCAATGTAGACACCCGAAAGGACAGTATCGAGCCCGGTCACGCCTGACGCCGTCACTTCGGGCTGAACGATCCAGAATCCGGCATCTCCATCGACGAAAGGCGCGACGCTTTTGTCCAGCCTGACGTAGACAAGGACCTCCGCCAGGTCGGACGAGAAGCGCACGCGTTCGACGACGCCGACCGACACGTTGCGAAACTTGAGCTGCGTCTCATTCGGGATGATTCCTCCGGCATCCTGGAACGAGATCTCGATCAGCGGGCCACGGTCGACCCAGGTGTTCAGCGCAATCCCGACTGCGATCAGAAGCGCTGCGACCGGCACGAGCCAGACGATCGAAGCACGCTCGAAGAAACTGCGCCGCGTCGGTTCGACGGGAATATCCGGAATATCGTCGCTCACAACTTTCCCTGCATTCTGTCAGTACCGGCTGCCTGCCTGTCCCATATCATCCGCGAATCGAAGGCCTGCGCGGAAAGCATCGTGAAGATCACCGAAAGCGCGAATGCAAGGCTCGCCGGACCGGGTTTGATCGAGGCCACGATATTCAGTTGGACCAGCGACGACAGGATCGCCACCACAAACACGTCGATCATCGACCACCGCCCGATGTACTCGACGATCTCATAAAGCCCCTGCCTTCGGCCGGGCGATACCCTGACATCTGTCCTGACCGAAAGGGCGAGATAGGCAATCGCGAAGAACTTGGCCAAGGGTATCCCCACGGACGCGACAAGAATGATGAGCGCCACGCCCCAGGACCCGTGCTGGGCAAGTTTGAAGGCCCCGGCGATGATCGTATCGTCCGACCGCGTGAACAGCGTCCGGGTCTCGAGCATCGGGTACATCATCGCGGGTACATAAGCCATCGCTCCCGCAAGCCACCAGGCCCAGACCTTCTGCAAAGCGCGCTCATCCCGGCTTTGCAGGCGGCTGCCGCACCGGTCGCAGCGCGCTTTCGACATCGGCCACACGCGGGCACAGCTGGTGCATCCCACAAGACCCTTCTCAAGGGCGGTTACGGCACCGCTTACGTGTCCAGGGATTTCCACACCGACCACCTGCACATGAAAGTTTCCTGTACCACGATCAGGACCACAAGAATGACGAACATCCAGAAGGCCGGCCCCAGTTCGACCCGCGCCATGTCGGCCAGTTTGACCAGGGCGACCGAACACCCGATGACGAAAATCTCGGCCATTGACCAGGGCCTCAGCCTTTCCGACCATCTGAAAGCTCTCTTCGCTCCGGGCCAGGGCATCTTGTCGAAGACCACCGGCAAGAGAACATAGAGCGTCAGCAACAGGCGAAGTACCGGCAGAAACACGATCACCGTGAAGACTGCGAGCGACAGGATGAGCAAGGGCCCGGAAAACGCGAGAGCGGCGTCAAGGATCGTGGCGTCATTTGCCAGCCCCAGTCTGTGGATGCCGATGAACGGGAAGGTGACTGCGCCAAGGACAAGGACAAGTGATCCCAGTGCCAACGCGATGATCTTGAGACCAGCACCCTTTCTGGGGGCGATAAGCACGGTATGGCACCTGTGGCAGACGGCTCGTTCGCCCGGACGCGGAGACAGCGCGTGGTAGAGCGCATCGCATTGGGGGCACGCGATGAGGTCTTCCAGCCGATGCGTGTCAATCTGCATCCCGAGACAATACCCGGAATGCCGGGAGGCACAACGGCTGCCCCAATCGCAAGAAATCTGGGCCGCATTCCGATGAAAGCTCGCCCGGATCGCGTAAACTCGCGGCTCCCGGAACGAAACAGTCTGTTTTTCAAGCTGCACAAACAGGGCGAAACCGAGACTCTTGCCTGCTGGGCGTCAAAATGGTTACGGCAGAATTTCCGGATCGGAAACGACCGAACTGAAATTGCTGGATTTTTTTGCCGCGAGTGAGAGATCGAAGGAACCTTGTCTTCGGTTCGGAAACACGGGAGTTCCGCATTTCGACACTCGTTGTCCGTGATCATCCCATTGAGGCCGCAATGAGCGGAGTCTTGCCAAATTCTCGCCCGCCGTTCGTGAGACAACGATATTTGTGAGCGATCGGAAGGACCGAGGGTTCTCTTCGATTGTGTGTGAGTGTTGCCGGCTTGACGGCCGGAATGGTGTGTAAAGCGGGGCGTATCGTCGTGAGTGACTTTCGGTGCGCCCCGTCCTGAAGTTCTCCGCATCGGCGGATATGTGTAACAAGTACGGGTAGGTACCAAGATGCCAGATTATCCTGAATCCAAGACTGAAGTTGAAACCGGCCTGAGACGGGCGCTCTCGAGAATCAAGGCCCCCGTCGCGACGGCGTCGCGCATCATTGAGCGGGTTGACAGGCGGTCGGGATCGGCGGCCGGACCCAGCGCAAGCGAAATGGCACACGAAGCCGAACAAGCGCGATCGCGACGTCTCGAAAAGGCCGCTCACCCGGACGAGCTTGAGCTCTGGCCCCTTCCTGGTCTCGCTCCGATGACACGTGTTCGCACGTCCTTCGGAGATGTGCATTCGATTGCGTTGCGCAAGGGCGACAAGGTTCTGTTGAAAACCGGAGAGTACAAGCCGATCCTCTGGCTGAAACGGATCATGCTCGAGGAACATATTCTCAAGCTGAAGACCGACTCTAACCCCATCCTGCTCGGAAGCGGGTCTCTGGCCCCAGGACTGCCCACCAACGACATGATGGTTTCACCCAGGCAGGTATTCTGCGCCGAGCCTCGTGCCGGGATCGCGACGCCGCGTGAAGCTTCGATGCTGGTCTCGAGGTCCGGCATACGCCGCTTCAGCGAAACGGGACTAACCTATACGATGCTTCACGTGGGCGAAGACGCGGACATCTATTGCGAGGGCGTCTACCTTCGGTTCCCGATGGAAGCCTGACTCGCTACCTTGAATTCCGACACAAGGCCGGGCTCCGAAGGGGTGCCGGCCTTTCTCATGTCGGGACACGTAAACCGAAAATTCAGAGGACTCGTGAAACACCGCGATCTGGCTGCGATTGGTTTTTCGAAACTTCAGACAGGGCGCGCGCGACGATGAACCGGGAATGCGGGAACGGAAAGGTCAGGGTCCTGATCGTGGACGATACCCGCACGATCCGGGCGTTGATACGTGCGCATCTGGCCAGCGCGCCGGAGATCGAGGTCGTCGGCGAAGCAGCCGACCCCTATGAAGCGCGCGAAATGATCCGCCGCCTCGACCCCGACGTGATCACGCTGGATGTCGAGATGCCGCGGATGGACGGTCTGTCATTTCTGGAAAAGATCATGCGGCTTCGCCCTATGCCCGTGGTCATGGTCTCGACGCGAACTACCGAGAAAAGCCATGCCGCTGTCCGGGCGCTGGCGCTTGGCGCAGTGGATTGCGTCGATATCGCCCTCCTGACAGGCCGCGGCCGCAGTTCGGTCGATCTAGGTGAAACCGTACTCATGGCGGCGGCCAGCAGGCCACGCCTGCTTCAGCGACGCGAGACGCACCAGCGACAGACAACGGTCGACTACCAATGGAACGGCAAGATCGTCGTGATCGGCAGTTCGACAGGCGGGGTGGATGCGCTCATGACCGTTCTGGCGGACTTTCCCAGTGACTGTCCTCCTACCGTCATAGCGCAGCACATGCCGGCATCGTTCCTCGAGAGCTTCACCGCGCGACTTGACCGGCATATCGCGCCCCGTGTCGTCCTGGCCAAGGACGGGATGCGGCTTGAGAAGGGTCTTGTCTGCCTTGCGCCGGGGGGCGATGCGCACGTCGCCCTGTCGCCCCGCGATCCGCAAAGGATTGAGATCGTGCCCGATGACGGAAACGCCGCCTACGTGCCGTCCGTCGACATTCTCTTTTCGTCGGCCGCGCGGCACGCCAGAACGACGATCGGGGTCATTCTGACGGGAATGGGCCGCGACGGAGCAGACGCCATGGCGGCCCTGCGCGCTGGCGGCGCCCACACCATCGCGCAGGACGCCGAAACCGCAGTGGTCGACGGAATGCCGAAGGCTGCCCGCGAAATCGGCGCCGCTGTCGAGGTTGCGGCACTTCACGAACTTGGCGCCCGCATTCTCGCCTGTGCCTCGCGGTCGCAAAGGGTAACGAATTGATCGGGAAAGCCATCTACATCGCACAAGGCGAAGACGCTGTCGGAGCTTCGGACGATATCGTCATTCAGACGATCCTGGGATCCTGCGTCTCGATCTGTCTTTGGGATCCGCTGCACCGGGTCGGCGGCATGAACCACCTCCTGCTGGCGGACATGAAGCAGGATGCTCTTGGCATGGACACCGCCGGTGCAGTCGCGATGGAGCGGTTGATCAACAGGATGGTGAAGCTCGGGGCCGAACGATCGCAGCTCCGCGGGAAGCTCTTCGGAGGCAGTTCGATGCTGTCAGGCATGACCGATATCGGTACGCGGAACGCGGCGTTCGGGCAAGCCTACCTCGCAGCTGAACGTATTCCCTGCGATGCCGAAAGCGTCGGCGGCGTGTTGGCTCGGAAGCTGAAGTTCTGGCCCGCGACCGGCGCGGCCCGCCAGAAGTTCGTGGCCGAAGCGCCGAAGCTCATGGAGCCCGTAACCATGGCTGCCAACGACGTGGAACTGTTCTAGCCTTGCGAGCGCGAAGCCTTTTCATCGAGACCTGATGTGCCTTCGCGTTTCTCAAGCTCGTTCAGAACCTCTTCAAGCGATACGTCGCACGCGACCAGCATGACGAGAAGATGATAAAGGACGTCCGCCGCCTCGGCGCGCAACCGCTCATGGTCGCCACGCACAGCTTCAATCACCGCCTCGACGGCCTCTTCACCGAACTTTTCGGCAGCTTTCGCAGGGCCGGCATCCAGAAGCCGTGCTGTCCACGATGAGGTCGGGTCGGCGCCATTGCGTGCCTCGATTGTTCGCGCCAAACGGCTCAGCACATCGCTCATGTCAGCCTCACTGGTATCCCGGCGGCAGCCATGTGCGCCTTGGCCTCGCCAATGGTGAAATCCCCGAAATGGAATATGGACGCTGCCAGAACAGCGCTTGCCTTGCCCTCTGTAACGCCTTCGACGAGGTGATCCAGAGTGCCGACGCCCCCCGATGCGATGACAGGCACGGTGACTGCCTCGGAGATGGCGCGGGTCAAAGGCAGGTTGAACCCCGCACGCGTACCGTCCCGGTCCATCGAGGTCAAAAGGATTTCGCCAGCACCCTTTTCGGCGACGGTGCGCGCGAACTCGACCGCGTCGACGCCCGTTGAACGCCGACCCCCGTGAGTGAAGATTTCCCATCGCCCCGGTTCGACGGTCTTGGCGTCGATGGCGACAACGATGCACTGCGACCCGAACCGGTCGGCCGCGCGCGCAACGACGTCGGGATCAGCCACGGCGGCCGAATTGAAACTGACCTTGTCAGCACCCGAGAGCAGCAGTTGGCGCACATCGTCCACTGTCCGCACGCCGCCCCCCACCGTGAGCGGCATGAAACAATGTTCCGCCGTCCGACGTGCCAGATCGTACATCGTGCCACGGTTCTCGTGCGTGGCGTGAATGTCGAGAAAACACAGTTCATCCGCCCCCGCTGCATCGTAGGCGATGGCCGCTTCGACCGGATCGCCCGCGTCGACCAGATCGACGAAGTTGACGCCCTTCACGACACGGCCGTCGGCCACGTCGAGACAGGGGATAATCCGGACCTTCAGCACGTCAGGCCTTCGAAAACCGATAGAGGGTAGTCTGCTCATAGCGCTTGCCCGGATCCAGCCGGATCGACGGAAAGGCGTCGTGGTGCGGCGCGTCGGGCCAGTGTTGCGGCTCGATGGCGATACCGATCTCCTTGCCGGCATAAACCTGGATGCCCGGCGCGTCGGTCAGAATCTCCAGCGCAATACCGGTATCGGCCAGAAGACGCGCTGCGGCTTCATCCGCGGCGCGCGGCGAAAGGCAGTAGTTGTGGTCCGTCCGCGTGTCCGGGGCGGCGGCCTTGCGCAAATCGAAGATCGTGCCTTCGACTGGTGCGATCTCGCCAGTCGGAATTCGGTTGGGGTGGACCGGCAGGTATGTATCGGCTGCGATGCTCAGCGTCTGACCGGCGCGTCCCTTGCCTGCAAGCGTCCAGTAGGGGTGCAGCGCCAGGTTGACCAGCGTCGGTGCGTCCGTCTCGCAGGACAGGCGCAGGTCGAATCCGTTCTCGTTCACACGGTAGTCCGCCTCGAACCGGCGGTTGCCGGGAAATCCGTCCTGCATGTCCGCCACCTCGGCCACCAGAATCGCCGATCTGTCGCTGACAGAAGCAACACTCCAGACCGTGTCCCTCAGGCTACGGTCGCCTGAATGGCAAAGGATGTTGTCGGGTTCATTCGGCGGAAAGCTGTAGGTCTGGCCGTTCAGGACGAAACTCGAGCCCGCGATCCTGTTCGCCACCGGTCCGACAACGCAGCCATGGTTCATCTTGGCTCCGAGCGCGTCTTCCAGTGTGACCGAACCGTTCACCAGGTTCTCGTGTCCGTTCCAGGAAACTGCGTTCAATCGGGCGCCAAGCGTCCAGATCTCGATCCGGGTCGCCCCAGCGTGCAGTGCGATAGCATTCAGTTCTTTTTCCATGCCTGTGGCGTGAACGAGAAGCCCGTGCCGGTCAAGCCCCCCGTCAACGAGACACTTTACAGATGACCAGACCTCTGAGACCGTCCGGCTCGAAATGGGAGGACGTTGCATGTTGATCGGAATTGACGCGCGGATGACGCCGGAGTTGCTCTACACGCTGGCTCAGATGGGACACGGGGACGAACTTGTCCTGGCGGACACGAACTTTCCAGCCGCTTCGACCGCGGCGCGATGCGTCATCGACACGCCGCTGCAGCTTCCGGGCCTGGATGCGACGGCGGCGGCAGAAGTCATCTGCTCGGTTTTCCCGCTGGATGCCTACGTGCCATTCTGCGCGCTGCGCATGGAAGTCGACGACAAGCCGGACGAGATGACGGCGGCCCACAAGGCCGTCTTCGACGTCCTCGCCCGCAACATGCCCTCAGGCGCTGCGTTGGGATCACTGGAGCGGCAGGACTTCTACAAACGCGCCAATACGGCCTATGCGGTCGTCCAGTGCACCGAAACCAGCGGATTCGGATGCTTCATTCTGAAGAAGGGCGTAGTCTTCTAGGAGTTGAGGGCCTTGGCCACGTCGACCGCGAAATAGGTCAGAATCCCGTCGCAGCCCGCGCGCTTGAATGCCATCAGGCTTTCGAACATCGCCTTGTCGCCGTCGATCCAGCCTCTGTCGGCTGCCCCCCGGATCATCGCGTACTCGCCTGAGACCTGGTACGCGAACAGCGGCGCGTTGAAACGTTCGGACACGCGGCGGCAAATGTCGAGGTACGGCATGCCGGGCTTGACCATAACCATGTCCGCGCCTTCCAGCAGGTCACGCTCGATCAGCCGAAGCGCCTCGTCTGTATTGCCAGGGTCCATCTGGTAGGTCTTCTTGTCGCCTTTCAGCAGACCCGACGCACCTACAGCATCCCGGAAGGGCCCGTAGAACGCGCTGGCGAACTTGGCGGCGTAGGACAGGATACAGGTATCCTGGTGACCCGCCGCCTCGAGCGCCGTGCGCATCCGTCCGATGCGACCATCCATCATGTCGGACGGCCCCAGGATGTCGGCCCCTGCGTCGGCTTGCGCCACGGCCATGCGCACCAGGGCCTCGACCGATTCGTCATTCACGATGACCCCGTCGCGGACGATGCCGTCATGGCCGTTGATATTGTATGGGTCCAGCGCCACGTCGGTCATCACCGCGATTTCCGGGACGGCGGCCTTGATCGCGCGGGTCGCACGATTCGACAGATTGTCGGGATTCCAGGCCTCTTCGCAAAGTTCGGTCTTCAGCGAGGTATCTATGTAGGGAAAGAGACAGATCGCGGGAATGCCCAGATCCGCCGCCACCCGGGCGGCACTGACCACCCGGTCGATCGTCAGCCGAGACACCCCCGGCATCGACGGGATGGGAGTTTCGTCGTCCTCTCCGTCGCGCAGGAACACCGGCCAGATCAAATCGTCAACGGACAGGTTGGACTCCCGGACAAGACGCCTTAAAGCGTCGGAACGCTTGGTTCGACGGAAACGTGTTGCGGGATACTGGCCTGTCGTCATGTTTCGAAGCCTTTGTGCACGAACCGGGTCTGTTCTGCGGTAGCTTTGCGGGCGAGGGTGGTCAAGCCTCGCCGCTTTTTCTAGTGTCGCCAACACCATCAGCATTCGAGGCAGATTTGAACTGGTACAACTCAATATTCGAAGTGATCGACATGCGATCATTCTCGAACCTCTGGTACTGGATCGGTCTGGCAGTTCTCTGGTCGTCGGTCAGCCATTGGGTTCTTGGCGTGCCCCATGACATGATCAAACGGGCAAAACGCGAGAAATCCGGCCCCGCAGTTCAGGATTTGCACGATCTTGCACGCGTCAACGTGAACCGGATTCTGTTCATTGCCAACGTATCCGGATCCTGGCTCCTTCTGTTCGGGTCTGCCGCTCTCACGACGCTGGGACTGACGGGCTTTGTCTACAACGTCGAGTTCTCACAGGCCGTTTTCTGTCTTGTCCTGCCTTTGGCGATACTGGCGATTCTCTCGACGTGGACCGCCAGAAAGATCCAGCGCGACGGCGACGACTTCGACGCACTGATCCGCCGTTTGTCGCGGCACCGCCTGATGACTCAGTTGATCGGCATGATCTCGATCTTCATCACCGCTATGTACGGGATGTACCAGAACTTCTACGTCGGTCCCTTCGCATACTGACGAAGTCTGTTGACAGTGCGGATTCAGCGGTTACGTCGCGCATCATGTCGCGTCTCCCAGAGAAAGGTCACCGTCATGTAACGGTCAGTGGCGCACCCGAAGGGTTCGACGCCACATTGCTCTTGTCCGAACTCGGCTCATCCGGTGGCGTGGTCGTGCATGTTGCACGCGACGACAAACGGATGGCGGCGATGCGGCAGGCGCTGCGCTTCTTCGCACCCGACCTACCCGTGGTGACTTTTCCCGGCTGGGATTGCCTGCCCTACGATCGAATGTCGCCCAATGCAGATATCTCGGCGACGCGCATGGCGACACTTGCCGGTCTGGTGCACGGAATGCCGAAGCGCTTTGTCCTGCTGACGACGCTGAACGCCGCGAGCCAGCGCGTTCCCGCGCGAGACGTCCTGCGCGAAGCGGCATTCAAGGCACGTGTCGGAAACCGGGTGGACGAGAA
>CAZRNL010000011.1:22414-22758 GCA_964601395.1 uncultured Silicimonas sp.
CGCTGCGCGCTTGGCTGGCGCGGATGGGCTATGCGCCCACGCCCACCGTGACCGAGCCTGGGGATTTCGCTCTCCGGGGCGGGATCATCGACATCTTCCCGCCGGGCGAGGGCGGTCCGGTCCGGCTGGACTTCTTTGGCGACATGCTGGACGGCGCAAGACGCTTCGATCCCGAAACACAGCGCACCACCGAGAAACTCGAGGTGGTCGAACTGGCGCCGGTAAGCGAGGTTATCCTCGAGGAGGCGGCCATCACGCGCTTTCGCCAGAATTATCGTCTGGAATTCGGAGCGGCGGGCACCGACGATCCGCTGTACGAAGCTGTCAGCGCCGGGCGCAAGCAT
>CAZRNL010000012.1:0-20033 GCA_964601395.1 uncultured Silicimonas sp.
AAGATTTGCTCGACGCTCGATTCCTCACCCAATATCGGCTCCATCGGCAAAGCAATCGAGCTTGGTCGGGACCAGTTCGGACCCGCACCTGTACCGGTCGTGACCGCCGCCCCCGAAATGCGCCGATATCAGGCGTTTGGTTCGCTTTTCTGCTCGGCTGGTGACGGCGTCCATCGCCTCGATCGTCATCCGGTGATGGCGCACCATCCCGTGACACCCATGTCCGAGGCAGATGTTGCGCGACACCTTGCCGAGCAAACGGATATCCCGACAGGATGCATCGACCTCGAAGATTTTGCCCAGGGGCGGGCCGGAAGAAAGTTCACCAGCGCGCCTCAGGTATGGACGCTGGACATGATCTCCACGGATCAACAAGCCGAGGTAGGTCGACTTTTGTGGGACCATCGCAAGGAGAGCCGTTTCGTTGCCGGTTCTCAGGGCGTCGAGTACGCATTGATCTCGTACCTGAAACGCGAAGGCATGATCGGCACCATACCAGCGCCAGCTGGCTTGGGGCGAAATGACCGCATCGCCGTTGTCTCCGGTTCCGTTTCGCCGACAAGCGCGGAGCAGATTGCCTGGGCCCGCGAGAACGGCTTTGCAGCCATCCGGCTCGACGCCGCCAGCCTCTTGGGCGGGGCAGCGCAGGACGCCGAGGATCAGGCCCTGAGCGCAGCGAAGTCCTCCCTGAGCGACGGGACAGCACCCATTGTCTTTACCGCCGCAGGACCAGGGGATCCTGCTCTGGAAAAGGTCCGCAAGGAGGCGTCCGGAGACATGGATCGCGCGAACGACATGATTGGCCGCGCCCTTGGCCGCATCATGCGCGCACTCGTCGACGAATTTGGTCTTCGCCGCATCGCTGTGTCGGGCGGCGACACTTCAGGTCGCGTGTGCGAGGCTTTGGGTATCTACGCGCTGGATGCTGCTCCCACGATCCCCGGCGCCGCAATCAACAGAGCGCGCGCGAAAGGCAAACTTGATGGCCTCGAGATCGCGTTGAAGGGCGGCCAGATGGGCTCGCCGGACTACTTCGCGTGGGTTCGCGACGGCGGAGGTGAACGCCTTTGATCAGGTTCTGAGCTTCAGACTTTTTCCATCCTGATCGCTTCGCAAACGGCATCGGTGACTTCCTGCGTCGTTGCCTTTCCTCCGACATTCGGCATCAGGATGCCGTCGATACAGACTTTTTCGACGACACCTCGATCTGGGTCAATGGGACGTTGCTGGGTGAGGAGTTGCCGCGG
Organism: uncultured Silicimonas sp.; assembly: GCA_964601395.1. Lineage (GTDB taxonomy): Bacteria > Pseudomonadota > Alphaproteobacteria > Rhodobacterales > Rhodobacteraceae > JAVJUV01. Next base: position 1,248 of record CAZRNL010000012.1, read on the forward strand.
CAATCTTTTTCAACGGCGCCTTGTCACGGCTTCCCAGCCTGCACGAGCGGCGGATTGAACGTCATCCGCCTAGATTCTTGTTCCACATTACATCGCACCTTGATCTCCCGAATTTTCTGACTTTTCCGAATTTTCCGAGTTCCCTCTCGGAATTACCTGTTCACTCCCCTTTATGTGCTTGTTTTATAGGTATTATTTCTCTCTCAGACTGCTTCACCGGTCACTCCGAACCATCCACTCATGACGGCAGACCAAGTGACCACCAAAGAAATAGTGTACATCCAACTTGAAAGGTGATGTACTCATCATATCAGTTGGAACAAACTGTGACCGGATCGACCGAAAAGAGTCTTCCGATCAGGAGATGTTAGGGAGGAAACAATGCCAACAATGAAACACTTCGCCACTTTGTGAGAGCGGCGGCGCGGTTGCTTTTGAGGATCAATCTGCTGGAGAGGCTGCGTTCCTGATAGTGGTCACGACCAGACTCTAGTCAGCGCCAGCCCTGCCTCAAGCCGAGTTCCTCTGACAGAGACCCTTGTGTCAGTCCAGCGGCGGCAGGTCGAGCGCGGCGCGGATCGATCGCACCGCCGGATCTATCATCTCGCGGTTGGCATCGGCCCCCTCGACGAGCGCACGCAGGCTGGAGCGCTGCTCGGCGGTCAACTGATCGCTTTCGGCAATCAGGGCAAGAAACTCGTCGCGCTCGAAATTTGCTGGAGTGAGCAGGTCTTCCGGCGCCAGTTCGATGGGTGCGAGCGCGTCTTCGGTCGTCGGCTCGCCAGTGTCCTCGCCTTCAGCCGAAGTTTGCTCGTCGATGATTTCAGCCGACGACTCGGTCTGCTCAGGGTCGAGAATGACAGGTTCATCGGTGGAGGGCTCCATCACGACAGCGTCTTCCGGAACTTCGTCCCCGACAACGATGGCCTCATCTTCGGCAACGGCGGCTTCCTCTTCGGCAGCTTCGGCCTCCGCAGCTTCACGTGCGGCGGCCTCTTCCTCTGCTTCCAGGGCGCGCGCCTCTTCAGCGCGTTGCTCGGCTTCTTCGATGCGCTGTTGCTCCAGTTCCGCCTGTTCTGACTGGTACCAGACGATTCCGCCGATCACGACGGCGATTGCTATGACGGCGGCAATGACTGTTCCTGAACGCATGATCTACTTCCTTGTTCGTCCGCGATGGCGTCCCGGGCCTGAACCACGATGATCGATCCGTTTCGCCTTCTTCCTCGCCGCGCGGCGGATCCGCGGGCGTTCCGGTCAGACAACGTTTTCAAGCCGGATCCCGTTCCAAGCCGTTGCGGCGGAGGAACCTCCTTGCCCAACAAGGTCGGCACGCCAGGAGAAATACAGAAACTCTTTCCCTTCAGATTTATCAGTTGACGGTTTCTGCCAACACGAACCGGGAACAAAAGGTCTTGGACCCTGTTATGCGGTTCCACGTTTTGTAGCAGTTAGGAGCCATTTCATGTTCAACAGCACCGCTCGCACCGCCATTTTGGGATCCCTTGCCCTCATGGCCTTTTCTGGGGCGCACGCTCAGACCGCCCAGACCGACCAACCCGATGCGGCCGAGGCCTGCGCGAACTTGGCTGAACGCCTGGCGAGCGACAGCAGCGTCGGCGAAAACGTACGGAGCGAGGTCGAGGAAATCATCTCAAGTGGCGATGTCATCCAATGTGAGTTGATCTTCACCGCCTGGGAGGAAGAAGGCGCGCTTACCGATGAGACGCTTACCCTTGTGGCGACCGAAGAGGCGACCCAGCGATTGATCGTCCAACAGGAAGTCGAAGTCGGCGCCGAAGCCGCCGTGTACCAGCCGCCCGCAGAGGTGGAGGTCGACGCCGGCGCACCTGAAGTCGTCTGGAACATGCCGCGCCAGAGCGTCACGGTCGAACAGCCGGCACCGCAAGTGACGGTCCATCAGGCGCAACCCCGAATCTCGGTCGAAGTACCGCAGCCGCGGGTCACCGTGACGATCCCAGAACCTGAAGTCATCGTGACATGGCCCGATGCGACTGTCGACATGGCTGCCATCGAGCCAAACATCGAAGTCCGCATTCCCGAGCCTAGAGTATCGGTCATGATGCCCGAACCGATTGTCGAAGTGGTGATCGGCGTAGGCACGCCCGAAGACCTGGTTCAACTCGACGACGGCCGGTTCGCTCCGCGAGGTGCCAGCGTTGAAGATCTGGAGCCTCGGATTGCCATCAACCAGGAAGAAGCCGTCGTGAGCCGCGGTCAAGAGTCTGAAGCCCCGGAGGTTGTCGTCAACCGTGCCAATCCGGACGTCACCATCGAAGCGGCAGAGCCGGAGGTGACTGTCAATGTCGTCGGCGAGCCGCAGATCGAGGTCAACCAGAGCCGCTGAACGAGCGGCGGCACCGAAAGTCGTGGATCGGATCACGCGCCCGGATGACGGGTAGGTCTGACCACGGCTGACGGTTGCTTCCGAAAGCGGCACCGTGCCTGATGGTGGCGGTGCAGCAGGCCGCCCGCCAGATCCGCGACCATGACGTCGGGTTGATCGCGTGCGGAAGCCCATTCGAGGCCGGGCTTCGGCCGCCGGCATTAAGCCGGCAGGGGTTTTGCACGAATCCAGAGCGTCATTCGGTGACAGTCCGCTGTCCCGTAGCTCGCGCATCCTGGGGGTTCCTCAGCCGCATCGATGCGGCGATGACTATAATTTGCTTAAGCGCGCAAAACCTGTTGCGAAGGCGGTCAAGCCGCTGTTGATTGTTGGGGTAGGTTGCCGATTTACGATCTTGCATCCGGTTCCACAGTACCACGGTGGGAACATGTTGCCCGAACCCATGACCTACTTTCGTCCGGTCCTTCACGAGGGCAAGCCGATCTTCATCGTGAACTTCGTCGAAGGGTCGGAGAGGTATTCCGGGGCGGAAGCACTGCGGCGCAAAAGCACCAGCTTCAATTCTTTCCTGAACAGCCGCATCGCCGGGGGTCCCTGGATCATTCCACTGGTCAAGCTGGATTTGGATCACCCCCGAGAGCGGCCCGAGTTCCCCGATATCTATTTCTTCGGCGGACGGTTCCACGTGACCAACCGCGCGCTCGAGGTCATCCGGTCATTTTGCCACCGGGTGCCGGGCCGGCATGTGACGGAAGATATCGAATTCCTGCCGGTCGAGTTGCAGGAGGGCGGGTACTTGTGGCTGGTCAATCCAGCGCTGCTCGAGGATGCCCTCGAGGAAGCGCGATCAGGCCTGATCCGTGCTGGGAAGTTTGGTCAGATGGTCAGTATCCGCGAACCGGTGTTGCTGCGCCGGAACCTAACGAAAGATCACATCTTCGCCCCGCTGAAGAAACAGAATGCGCCAATCCTGTCGGGCGCATTGGTGCAGGCCTTGCAGACCAACGGCATTTGCGGCCAGTTCGACTGGACGCCGGTCGAGGTCGTCGAAGACTGACCGGGCCGGCCAAACGCCAGGAGTTCCGCGTTTTCGTACCCCCGAGGCCCTGCCCCGTCACCCATCACGCGCCACTCGGTGAGAGCGGCGGCGTGGTTGGCCTTGAAGTTGGATCTGCTGGAGAGGCTGCGTTCCTGTTTGAAGTGGTCCGAGACAGAGGCGTGGACGGGAGCGAACTTCTCCAGACTTCGCAGTCGCCGCAACCACTGCATCGCCCGTTCCCGCCGTCAGAACGTCAGGAGGCGTCCTAATCTTCAGTTCGCCGCAGCAGATTCCGCACGTTCGACACCTGCAACCGTCCGCCACGCCGGGTCATCATGCCCCGGTCGTGTCTCGCCATGGCTCGCAGCGTTGCCAAGCTGGGGGCGCTCCTCTTTCCGCCCGCTCTCGACCTCGGTGAACCACGCAAGTACATCAACGCCTCTCGACGATGCGAAGTCGCCGATAGGCCTTTCGCTGCGCCTTTAGCCCGAGCTCGGGCGAAAGGTCCGCCCTTGCCCCTATGCATCACCTAATGCAAACTTATTCCCAGAGGAGGAACGTCCGTTTCTCCGAAGCGCCCGCAGCCAAAAAGACCAGCGCGGCAATCTGTTTTGGAGGATTGGGATATGACGTCCAAGACCGCAGGTCCCACACCGCCGGACAATTTGACGCCGCAACAGCGGGGCGGCCCCGCGGTCAAAAAGGTGACAGCGGATGATATCACCGAGTCACTGAGGGCCGGGTTTTCCGACTTTCTGGCGCGCCCCGTCATGAGCGGCTTTTTCGGCCTGTTCTATGCGGTTTTTGGAATCCTGCTTGTTTGGTGCCTGTTCTGGCTCGGCAAGATCTGGATGGTGATTCCTGCCATTGTCGCCTTTCCGCTGGTTGCGCCCTTTGCCGCCGCCGGGCTTTATGAGATGTCCCGCCGGATGCAGAAGGGAGAGAGCTTCGGCTGGTCTGAAATCCTCACTGTCATGGCCAATCAACGCAAGCGTGAAATGGGCTGGATGGCCTTTGTCACCCTGTTCATTCTATGGGTGTGGTTTTACCAGTTCCGGACTGTGCTGGTGATCATCCTGCAAGATTCATCCTTTTCGGATTTGGACCGGTTTCTGGACACCGTATTGTTCACACCGGAGGGTTGGACTTTCCTTGCTATTGGCGCCTGTGTAGGCGCATTTCTATCGGCTGTCCTCTTCTCGGTGACTGTCATTGCCATGCCCATGCTGCTCGAACGGGAAATTGATTTCATTTCTGCAATGCTGACATCGATCCGCGTCGTTCAGGAAAACCCGGCGGTCATGCTCACTTGGGCGGCGATCATCACCGTCACCATGCTGTTGTCACTCGTTCCAGCATTTCTGGGTCTGATCTTCACCCTACCGATCCTTGGCCACACCACATGGCACCTCTATCAGCGGGCGGTGTCCCCGGCAGAGGGGTGACTCTCGATACGTTTGGGCCGAGGGTCCGCAAGGTCGCAGAACGCGCTTTGCTCAATTGCCGAAGATTTGCGACGTCCGCGTCGGGCTCGAAGCCCCTTCCTCCCCCTCACACCGCCTTCATGTTCCGGTTGCCAAGACCAATGGGGCGTTCTTCCCAGCCGCCGTTCTCGCCCTGCACCCAGGAGAGGAACTGGAACTTCAACGGCTCCGCTTCGACGACGCTCTCCGGGACAGGCAATCTTGCCCGGGCCGCCGGCGTCAGGCCGAGTTCGGCCATGTAGCGCCCGGTCAGGTCCATCTGCTTGTTGGCGACCGAGAGCCAAGGCGACGGTGGTGTCAGACGAAATTCGAAGCCAGCCAACACTATCTGATCCAGCGATCCATGCTCCCGTATCCGCCACCGATCTCGCCGCGGGGGAACGAGAGGCCGATCAAAAGGAGACCCGCGACAAAACACGTTGCATAGGCTGCGGCCGAGCCGCCCACGACAAGCGGCGTGAACAAAAGGACAAGTCCGAGGATCGCGTTAAGAAACCGGACCAATCGCGCCACCGAGGCAAGAGCGGTCACCGACACCGTGAGAGCAAGTGCGCCGCAGATGTGGACGCTTGCGGCAACCGGGCTTTCCCACCCCAGATAGAGCGGAGACAGCATCAGCCAGACGCCGATTCCAATCGAAACCAGAAGTGAGATCGGAAAGGTCATGCCGCCGCTTAGCATCTCTTTGAAGATGACCGATGGCTTGCGCGAAAAGTCATCAATCCTGCGATCGTCGGGTCCCTCGTCGGTGTCGCCGATGAAGAACACCTTGAGCCAGGGATGGCCAGCTTGATGTCTCCGGCGAAGAAACTGTATCGTCGCCACGATTTCGTCTAGCGCGTAAGGTATCTGCAAAAGCATGGCTGCCGCCGCGACGAGAGCCAGCGTGGAATACGTCCCTATGACGATCGGCTGGATCACGATAAAGAAGATCGACACCGCACCGAGCGGCACGATCATGACCCCGAAGAGCACGGTTAGCCATGGCATGGTCCGCCAGCGGCGCGCAGATCCGATTGCGCCGACAAGAATTTCCAGCGCATATGTGATCCCGCCGAGGCCGGCATCGGGGACCGGCCAGGCCTCCGAAACCGAGGAGGTGATGATCTCTTCGGTCCCGTTCTTGGCAGGGCTTGTCCTTGTCCCCTCAAAGTAGGGCTCCCATACTCCATCAATGCTACCAAGCTGATAGGCTGCGAGATAGCGCGAAACGAGAAGTCCGACGATGGCGAGTAGGATGACGGGCAGCCGTTGGAACCAGTCCGACGGAGAATAATCCCACCCCTTCGGGATTGTCGGGCCTGTTTGGGCCGCAACCGGAGATATGCCGGGCACGGGAGGCAAGGCGAGCGCCAGCCCGACCACAAGCATACCCACGAGCGTGCCGTTCGCGTAAGCCGCTCCGTTCGGCGTCCAGAACGCAAGCGGCGCGAACATGATCCAGCAGCCGACGCCAGCAGCCGCAAATCGCGCCATAGGAAGCCGCCACGAAAGCGACATCAAGCCAAGAAGCACAAGGGCCAATCCTGCTAGCGCATCGCTGAATGCAAGCCAGCTTTCGCCGTAGCCCAGGAGCGGTGGCGAGGTCATCAGCCAGAAACCGAGCCCCGCATTCGTCCAGTGCGCCCAAAGGTTTCTGCGGTGCGTTTGCCGGTATTCCATTTCATGCTCCGCCCGGATGTGTTCGGCATCGGCGTTGCGTTCGGCCGCCGATCTCAGCCAGACAGGGGGCGTAATCCCGTTCTCCTAATACCATCGCGACGGATCTGCCTTGAGGTTCGAGACCAGCGCCTCAAGCCCTTCAAGAATACTGTGCTTCGGTTCCCAGTTGAGAAGACTACGCGCTTTCGAAATATCGAGCGCGTAGTGGTCCGACGACAGATCGATCATGAAAGGTTTGATGAACGGCTTTTCACCTTCATCGAACGCGTCTGGGATCGGAGGCTCGGCCGCGACCTGAACCGCGGCCGCTGCCTTGGCAAATGTCGGCGGGACCGTCAGCGTCGCCCAGGAAACCTCGCCGTGTATCAGCTTTCCGATGGCGGTCTGCAATCGGTCATAACCTATTGCATCCGGCTCTCCGGCGAGGACCGTCTCAATACCTTCGATATTGTCGCGGCGGTCGATCGCGCGTTGAAAGAGGTCAAGCATGTCGTCAATATGGATGACAGACTGACCGGCACGAAGATCCCCCGAATAGGCATGGGATTTCATGTCGCGTTCGTAAATGCGGGCGATCTGATGGCTCAGCGTCGGCACCGCCGTGCGGTCGTCATAAAGCCCGGCGAGATGGAGAAGCAGAACCGACATTCCGGGATGGAGATCCGGCGCGACGTCGCGGATCACCTGCTCCGTGCGGGCTTTCGACTCGGGGTAGGCCCAGCCTGGATTGATGGCAGCCGTTTCGTCGATGCGCTCTCCGGGTTCGCCGGCCTCGTGGACAAGCATCGTCCCGGAGTAGACGAAGTGATCGACATCGAGCGCCGCAAGACCCTTCAATAGGTTTCGCGTGCCTTCGACGTTCACTGCTTCGTATTGTGGGCTTTCTTTCCCTGAAAAATCAAAATACGCCGCGAGATGCACGACCACCGCAACTTGCGTGCCTGCCGTCTCCTTTATCTCTGAAATCGCCCGCGCAACCGACGTTTCATCTGTGATGTCGCACCCGTATATGTGCTCGGCATCGGCGACAGCAGGAAGATCAAGCCCAACAACACGATACTTGTCGCTCAGCTTGTCGGCAAGCGCCCGCCCGATCCGGCCGCCTGCTCCGGTAATGAGGACCAATTCCCGGTTCGTCATATTGTCCTTTCCCACGTCATCTGTTCCCGACCTCAACCCTTCACAACGCATTGAGTTCAAATGTCGTCCGCACCGGACCGGGGAAGCCCGGTCGCTTTCGAGCGCAAATTGGCATAGACGAGGACTTGTCGCGAAACCGAGGCGCAGCGCCGCCAATCCGACGAGCGAGGAAAAACATGGCCGTCCTGACTATTCTCCTCGACACAGGACGCAACCCGATAGGCCGCCCGCTTGCTCTGCTTTTCGAGATCGATCTCGCAGCACGTTCTTAAGGGATTGATGATGACGGAACCGACAACCCAACAAGATGGCCCGCCACAAGAGCCCGCTCGTCCAAAGGTCGAGATTGGATGGCTTCTTGAAGGCGATCTGCCCCCCAAAAAGCGTGAGGCGGCAAAAAAGGCCGCTTCGGATATGCAGCAGTCGCTCGCGGACTGGATGCCGGACTTCGACTGGGTGACAATGACACTCGATCGGCCGGCAGAAACGAAGAGCGGCCGGATAGAGCCGGTGAGCCTGCTTGAAGGGGCGGAGATCGACCGCGACGTTCACGGATGGGATTTCGTTTTCGTCGTGACGGCCCTCGAATTGCGCGGTCGGGAGCGTCCGCGCGTCCTCGGGGCGACGTCTGGCATCTTCGCGACGGCGCTTGCATCAACGGCGTATCTGATCAATCCGGCGGAGAATGAGGATCAGATCACGGATCGGCTCCACGCGCTCGCGATGCACCTCTTCGGGCGGCTCAACGGACTCGCACCGCGCCGAGGGAAGACATGGATGAGCCGCATACAAGAGGCACAGGATCTCGATGTCTTGAACGGGTTCGATCCCCAGGCGTTGAAGGACCTCACGCAGCGGATGGTGGATGTCGCCGACCTGCGCGTGGAAGAGATGCAGGATGGCCGGAAAGGAAGGCTGGGATTCTACGCTCGCTCGCTATGGCAGAACCGCAGCGCTCTGCCGCGCGCTATCCTGCGTATGCGCCCGTGGAGCTTCCCACTTCGGCTCCGTCGCTTGACGACGGCGGCAGGATCGGCCCTCGCGGTTCTGGTGATGACCGCGGAATCCTGGGAGGTGGCGGCAAATCTTTCGCTCTCGGCCATTTCAGTTCTGTCCTTCATCGTCCTTGCCGCAACGAGCGCCTACCTTATCAGGGTCCAGCGACTTCTCGCGCCCCGGCAGGGCCCGCTCCGCGAGCAACGTGCCGTGAGCAATGCCGGAATGATCGTGGCAGTCGGTGTCGGGATGGTCGTCACCTACGCAGGCGTATTCGCCGTCGCCTGGCTTCTTGCGGCAAGTCTTTTCGGCGATGCATTACTCGAAAGCTGGACCGGAGCGACCGACGGAGCCGCCACAACCGTCCGGCTTCAACTCGCTGCACTGGCCGCCTCGCTCAGCGTGGTTATCGGTGCGCTCGGCGCTTCTTTCGAACCCTACGGATACTTCCGGCACGTCACTCAGATCGACGACGAAATATGACGCGGCCCGATCATTGTCTTCTGCCGACTGTGCATACTCAAGAACCTAGCTTTGCAAAGGACGGCGGCGCGGTTGGTCTTGCAGAAACCGGGGATTTAAAAGCTTCACCGCCGGAAAGACACCGGGCCGTCACCGCAGTTCGGCGTTCGTCGTGAACACATAATCGTCGCCCTCTACCGAGGCGTGGCAACTGATGCAGCCTTGGGCCATGCCCGCGAGAGGCGTGCCGTTCGGTGCCTTGTCGAGCGAACCGTCCGGAAGGTACTTCACCCAGAACCAGTTACCGCTGTTGGGCGCGTAATCCTGCGCACGGCGAAACATGAGGGTTACCGAGGCGAGATGCTCTTCACGGTTGCCAAGTACCTCGTCCACAGTGACGCCTTCGGGACCATAATTGCGCTTGATCACCAGCGCGCCCTCGTGACCATCGATGGTCGCGCTGGTGTAGAACGTCTCAAGCATCATGCCGTGCGGATCGGTGCCGGGGTACGGAAACGCTTGAACAGAACTATCTCCGGCCAGGTTCCGCTCCAGCATGATCTGCCAGAGTTGGTCGGCGTAGTCCTGATCTTGCGGTTCGCCGAATTGCTGCGCGGTAACAGCGCTCGCCACCAGAGCCAGTGCGCCCCCGATCATTATCCGTTTCATCGCTTTGCTCCTCTCTTTTGGGCATGAGACAGGTATCGGAACAAACCCAATGCCGCTCCATTTTGTTCCCGTCGCTGCCCCTCGAGCTGCCAAGCTCATCCCCTGGGCACGGGTACACACGCGGCGTGACAGTGCACGCATTGTACGAGACGCCACCGCCTCAATCGTGGGATGCGCCGATCTTCATGCCGAGAAGTCCTTGCCGGGCCCGCCGTCCAGGCGGAACACATGAGGCGACATCGCCAAGGGGAAATACTCCCTCACCAGCGGGTCGTGGCCGGGGATGATCAGGTTTCGACCGGATGCAAGACGCTCGAGCGTATCGAAGCCATCCAGCATGTCTTGCAAGTCGACAACGATGGGGAAAGGTTTGCGGGCAAAGACGTTCTCGTAAAAATGCGCCGCATCGGAAGCCAGCACCAGCCAGCCAGCCTTTGTGCGGACCCGTACGCATTGCAGTCCGCGACTATGGCCCCCGATACGATGGACTGTCACACCATCCGAAATCTCCGCATCACCGTCGCAAAAAACCACCATGCCCGAATACAGGCGTTTCACCGCCTCGCAGACATGCTCTGCCGTATACGGCATGCGTAATGTGTCGTGACACATGCAGGGGCCAGTGGCATAGGCCATTTCCGCCGACTGCATGTGCAGCTTCGCGTTCGGGAACAGATGCAGACCGCCGGCGTGATCGTAGTGAAGATGGGTGACAATCACCTTGGTTACATGCTCTGGAGCGACCCCGAAAGGCGCGAGCGCGGCAACGGGATCAAGTCGGATCGGGCGGCCCCGCGCCGCTGCCTCGTTGCTGTCGTAACCGGTATCGACCAGAATGACTTCTTTGCCGTTCAGCAGAACCCAAATGTAGTAGTCCATTGCGTGCGGGGCGTCATGATTATCATCGAATATGAAACTGTCCGAGCGCGTTCTGGCGTTCCGGTCGGCATACTTGACGGCGTAGACCTGCCAGTCGCTCATGATACGACCTCTCGATACGTGCGGATTTCCTTGCTCGCGACCAAAGGCGCTACGCTGCAGTCGAATGCTCTGAAATGCGCGCTCTGCAGATGGACCTGGAATGCAGCATGATCGGTATAGAGTTCGTAGAGAAAGATCTCGTCTGCTCGGTCATTGTCGATGCACACGTCGAACCGGAGGCACCCCTCCTCACAGGCAAGCGATGTGCGGGCGTTCTCAATCATGGCTGGCAGGAATTCCGGCATTTTCGCTTCCTGGACCTGAAACGTGACGACTACTGCATACATCGCCTGATCCTTGCTTAGCGGAATATCTCGACCATGGTCATGGACACTGCGGGAACGTAGGTCACAAGAAGCAAGGCGCACAATGCCGCGATGTAAAGGGGCGCCATCGACCGAGCGATTGCCAGCACTCCGTCGCCCGAAATGCGCGAGGCGACATAGAGGGTCGCTCCAACTGGCGGTGTGAATAGACCCACAGCGACATTGCACGTCATTATGACCCCCAGATGCACCGGATCAACGCCGAAGGTCTGCGCCGTGGGCAAGAACAACGGCGCGGTCAGCAGAATGGCCGGCACTGGGTCAAGTACGAGACCGAGGATCAGCATCACGATGTTGACCAGAAGCAGAAACACCCATGGGCTGCTCGACAGATCCTGCACGAAGGCGACAAGAACCTGCGGGAGTTGCTCCAGCGTGATCATCCAGCCGAGGACCGTGGTGGCGCCAATCACCACCATGACCACCGCCGATGTCACGAAAGCGTCGATCATGAGCGCCGGCAGGTCGCGGATGCTGAAGTCCCGGTAGATGACGATTGTCACGAAGAGGCCGTAGACAACGGCGAGGGCAGCAGCCTCTGTCGGCGTGACCCAACCGGTAAATATACCACCAAGGATAAGGACCGGCATGAACAGTGCCGGCGCGGTGCCGACGAACGAGCGCCACAACTCTCCACGCGAAGTGATATGTCCGCCGGGATCGCAGCCTGTGGATTTGCCCACCCAGTAGCACACCCCCATGAAGAACAGCCCGAAGATCACGCCGGGGATCATCCCGGCCAGAAACAGGTCCGCGACAGAAACGTTGCCGACAAAGCCATAGATCAGCATGGGGATCGAGGGTGGGATGATGATACCGATCGTACCTGCGGCGGCAACAAGCCCCGCTGCAAAGGGGCGGTGATAGCCTTCCCTGGCCATGTTCTTGATCATCACGGACCCGATGGCGGCGGAATCGGCAATTGCAGAGCCCGAAATTCCGCCGAAGATCATCGAGGCGCCGACCACGACCATACCAAGACCACCGGGCATGAATCCAAGGGCCGCACGCGCAAAACCAATGATGCGCAGGCCGACGCCGCCACGCGACATCAATTCGCCTGCGACGATGAACAACGGGATAGCGAGGAAGTGGTTTGGCTCCACCCCGCCGATGAAGTTCAGGTAGACGGCCTGGAGTGGATAGCCCGAAAGATCGAAGACAAAGATCGGCAAAATTGCCGTAAGCAGGATTGCCCAGACCAACGGCACGCCGGCGAAGACAGTCACCAGGAAAACGGCAACGATAAAGAGCAGGATCATAGTGCGGCACCGCCATCCTTGTCATGGGCGGCCAAGTCGTCTGGGTGTCTCCAATCTCGAACGAGGTTGAAAAGATGGAAAACCAGAGCGCATGCCATTCCTGTGGGCATCGAGGCGTATAGCAGCCCGACCGGCCAATAGAGCACGGTGGTCTTCTGCGCCCAGCTGTGGCTGGCGATTGAAACTCCGTACCAAATCAGAGAGGCGAGCATGGCAAGGATGATCAGATCGATCGCCAGCGACAGCCACGCCTGGAGGCCCCGCGGCACGAGCGTTTCAACAATCTCGGTCACCCGCATGTGCGCCCCGCGCGCCATGGCGGCCGCAGCCCCGAGGAATGTTGTCCAGAGCAAAAGGAATGCGGTAACTTCAAGCGACCATGCCAGATCGAATCCGGCCGCTCCGCGCAGCAGCGCATTCACGAAGACCAGCGTCACGATACCTAATCCGCCAAGTACGAGGCCTAAGTCTATGACCCTGCTGAGCACGCGCAGCGGCATGGGATAATGCGGCCGGTAATCCATCTTTGGGAGACCCTTCTGTCATTGTTGCCGGGGCCTTCCGCCAAGGCCCCGGCAGTTATGTCCGCGGTCGGGATCAGTTCCCCGGAAAACTTTCTCGAATGGCCTGTGCGTCGGCGAGAATCTTGTCGACCTCCTCGGAACCGTAGACGCCGCGCGCTTTGTCGTAGACTGATGCCACCGCATCGCGGAAGGGGCCGATTTCGGGCGTAGTTACTGTGGCTCCCGCAGCTTCCATTTCGGCGATCTGCCGGTCGACCGAATTCCTGACCAGCTCGCGGCTGAAGGCTGCAGCTTCCACGGCGGCCTTCTTTACAGCTTCCTGGTCCTCGGGCGAGAACTTGTTCCAGGTCGCCTCGGATACGGTCAATGGCAACGGGCTGTAGACGTGGCGTGTCAACGTCACATAGGGTGCGACTTCGTAGAAGCGCAGCGAGTTGATGGTGTCCACGGGGTTTTCCTGCCCGTTAACGGTGCCCTGCTGAATCGCCAGATAGACGTCGGTGATCGGCATCACGACGGTCTGAAAGCCGATGGCTTCCATGCTCCAGCGGATCATGTCATTGGGATAGACGCGCATTTTCATCGTGGCGGCGTCGGCCGGAGATGCAAGCGGTTCGCTTGTCGTAAACGAGCGGAAGCCGGCCTCCCAGGTCGCCAGTACGCGAAACCCGACATCAGGAAGCTTGTTGAACTCGGACTGCAACCAACTTGAGTTGTCATAGAGTTCCCAACCTTGTTCGTAGGTATCCACAAGGAAGGGCATTGCGGTCAGGTTCAAAGACGGAAGGTGGGTGGCGTAGGAACCCGTGGCGGAAACCGTGAAATCCACCCCGCCGAGAACTAGCTGCTCAATCGCTTTGGGATCGTTGGCAAGTTGCCCGGCCGGAAAAATCCGAATTTCGTACCGACCTCCAGTGTACTCGTTCACCTTCTCGGCGAAAACTTCGGCGGCGGCCTGACGTGACCCACCGGGATTGTCGGTGTGACTGAAACGCAGAACCGTCTGGGCATCGGCCCCGGTTCCCAAGATGGCGGTCACTGCGGCAACCGCTGCCAGCCCTAAGAAAGATGCTTTCATGATGTCCTCCCGAAACATGGTTTGTTATTGCATTTCTTTGCGTATGCATTAATGAATGCATTGTCAACTTTTCGGTTTGATAAGCCGAAAAATTTGTGCGCATCGGTCGCATCAAGAGGACCTAGAATGAACGAGACTTTCAGTATTGCCGTGTTCCATGGAGACGGTATTGGCCCGGAAATCATGGCGCCAACGCTCTCTATCCTCGAACGCATGGCAAAATCGTCGAACAGTTATGATCTCGCATTCACCGACGTCCCAGCGGGGGCAGCGCATTATGCGAAATCGGGCGAATCGCTGCCGGAAGCCTCGCTGCAAATCGCGCGCGCTGCCGATGCGATCCTCTTGTCCGCGATGGGATTGCCAGACGTCCGGTACGACGATGGCACCGAGATCTCGCCTCAGATCGACCTCCGCAAGGCGCTGACCCTCTTCGCAGGTGTCCGCCCCGTCACTGTCAGGAAGGGGCAAGCATCCCCGCTCAGGATACCGGCGGACCGTGAAATCGACTTCGTGCTGATCCGCGAGAGTACCGAGGGGTTGTTTCACACCCAGGGACGCGGCGAGGTCACAAGGAACGAAGCGCGCGAAACTCTCCTCATCACCAGAGACATTTCGGAGAAACTCTTCCGGTTCGCGTTCAACCTGGCCAGATCGCGAAAATCCTCAAGGCGGGGGAAGGCTCGTGTCACCTGTGTCGACAAGGCAAATGTGTTCCGCGCTTTCGCTTTCTTCCGCGAGATGTTCGATGCTGAGGCTGCGCGTCACCCTGACATTCAGTCCGACCACGCCTATGTCGATGCAACGGCCTTGTGGATGATCCAGAAGCCATGGGAATTTGACGTGCTTGTCACCGAGAACATGTTTGGCGACATCCTGTCCGATCTCGGCGCCGGCCTCATGGGTGGGCTTGGGCTGGCTCCATCTGCTGACATCGGCCTCGACCACGCCGTGTTCCAGCCTTGCCATGGTTCGGCTCCGGACATTGCGGGAAAAGGTCTCGCCAACCCTTTCGCGATGATCCTGTCGGCTGCGATGATGCTCGACTGGCTAGGGGTCAAGCACGACAATGCATCGATCCGCAATGACGGCGCGCGCCTGCGCAAAGCGGTCGAAGACGTGGTCGCCAGCGGCGCCGTCCTAACCCGCGACCTGGGAGGCAACGCAGGTACCGAGGATGCGGCGAATGCGGTATTCGACAGCCTGTTTGCTTCATGACCAGCCTGTCTGAACTGAGGGTCGCTTGCGTCGGAGCCGGGTATTTCAGCCAGTTCCACTACGGAAGCTGGGCCAGGATGGACCGGGCTCGGCTCGTCGGTTCCTGCAACCGTGACATTGAAAAAGCGCGAGCGACGGGACTGCCTGCCTATGCCGATCTGAACCAGATGCTTACGGATCAGAAACCGGATCTTCTGGATATCATCCTTCCCCCCTTGGCCCAGGCGCAGGCGATCCGCACGGCGCTGGCGGCGGGCATCAAATGGATCATCTGCCAAAAGCCTTTCTGCGTCGATCTCCGCGAGGCACGCCTGATAACCAAGGAGGCGGAGGAAGTGGGCGCAACGATCGTCATTCATGAGAACTTCCGCTTTCAGCCGTGGTACAGAACAATAAAGCAGGCTCTCGCCGACGGAGTTGTCGGGCAGGTTCATCAGGTCACCTTCCGCCTTCGCCCCGGTGACGGTCAGGGACCGGATGCCTATCTGGCGCGCCAACCTTACTTTCAGACGATGGAGCGCTTCCTCGTGCATGAAACGGCCGTCCATTGGGTCGACACGTTTCGCTATCTTTTGGGCGACCCCATCTCGGTTTATGCCGACTTGCGCAACGTCAATCCCGTCATTGCAGGCGAAGATGCCGGATACATCCTCTTCGAACATCCCGGCGGCGTTCGCGCTCTGTTTGACGGCAACCGCCACCTTGACCATGCCGCCGACAACCTGCGGCGCACCATGGGCGAGGCGCTTGTCGAAGGAACAGAGGGTGCGATCGAATTGCTCGGCGACGGATCGGTGTCACTTCGGCGCTTCGGGTCATGTGGGATCGAAGTGCTGCTGCCTGCCGACACCTCGGCCGGATTCGGCGGGGATTGTGTCCACGCTCTGCAATCCCACGTCGTCTCGGGCATTCTTGATGGGACACCTCTTGAAAACCGGGCGCAGGAATACCTTGCGGTCGAAGTCATAGAGGAGGCAATCTACGCCTCGGCGGAGTGCGGATGTAGGCAAATGCTCGGAGACCTGTAAACAGAATGTCGGACAAGACCCTGTCAAGCTCTCAACGTGCGATACATGAACTGCGCCAAAAGGTATTTTCCGGGGAATTGGCCGCAGGTTCGGATCATCTCGAGTCCGAATTGGCGGACTTGTTGGAAATGTCGAGAACCCCAGTTCGTGAGGCCGTCCTGACGCTTGAGAGCCAGGGCTTGCTTGAAATGCGTCCCCGGAAAGGGGTTAGAATTCTTCCCCTTTCACCAGATGACATGAGCGAAATCTACGATGTCTTGACGGAGTTGGAGAGCCATGCGGCCGAGCGTGCCGCTCAATCACGCTACGACGAACGAGAGCTCGCGAATCTGGCCAAGGCTATCGACGAAATGGACAGGGCTCTTGCCATACCAGACCTGGATGCATGGGCCGAGGCCGATGACCGGTTTCACAAGGAGTTGGTCCGCCTAGGGGGTAACAGCCGCATCAAATCCATCGTGAACATGATGAGCGACCAAGTGCGCCGCGCTCGCATGACAACTCTTTTCATGCGCCCGTTGCCCACAAAGTCAAACGAAGATCACCGGGCGGTGTATCAGGCGATCCGAGACGGTGACGCGGATACGGCGCGCATCTCGCATCGGCAGCATAGACAGCATGCCAAAGACATACTTGTTGACCTTCTGAACAAGCATCGGCTGCGTTTTCTGTAGGCTCCTCCGGAACACTTGCTCATTCGCAGCCTTGGAAGCCGTCAATCCATAGTCGTTTTACTTAGATTGAGATGTCGGTTCGAATCCCAGCCGATGCAAATGCGACTGATATCCAATGGGGGTAAGTCTATCCAAACTGACCTTCCTGATCCACAGCCCGCCAAAGTTAGTGGCGCTCACCGTTGATCTTCACGAACATCTGGTTAACGCCGGTGGCCAGATTTCATCCCTTCAAGCCGACGCTTCCGGATTTAGGAGGC
The DNA here is from genome assembly GCA_964601395.1 of uncultured Silicimonas sp. Classification (GTDB taxonomy): domain Bacteria; phylum Pseudomonadota; class Alphaproteobacteria; order Rhodobacterales; family Rhodobacteraceae; genus JAVJUV01. The sequence continues at coordinate 18,419 of CAZRNL010000012.1, forward strand.
GAACATCGGTCCGAAGCAATGCCACCAGAACCGGTTCGCCTCGTGGCTGATCTCGACGCCGCGCTCGTGCAGCAGATCGTGACGTTCCGGACCAACAGCGGAGAACAGACTTACAGCATCGCCGCCAGGCGGATGATTTCGGGGAGCGTCTTGAACCGCTTGAAAGGGCTGCGTTTGGTCGTTCGCTGAGGCTAGCCAGCGCCCTGCCCCGCCTCAAGCCGAGTTTCTCTGCCAGAGCCGCGCGGCACAGACAAGGCGTGACACCGTAACGCTCTGCCTGCCGTTCAGGCGGACCGGGGTGCGGCGGCTTGCAGCGGCCCCTCAGGGCCGACGCAGGGATGCCATGTCCAGATCGACCCGCTCCGACAGGCTATCCAGGCTGTCATACAGAAGTTGCAACTGATAGGTCGGGTTATGGACGTAGCCGCCTGGATCCTTCTTCGCGACCTGATAGTTGTAGGCGGCCTTGAGCAGGCGGGGCGTCCAGCTTTGATAGCGGTTCGGGAAGATTGCCTCATCGGGGCTGATTTGACCATCGGCATTGGTGTCGTTGAAGAAGTAAGGGAAGGTGCCGTCCGCATATCCGATAGGGGCCTTGGCGACCGCTGTCCCATAAGTTTGGATCGCGGCGTATAGCTTCTTTTGCAACCCTATGATTTCGCCGTGAATGCCGCCCGCCGCATTGCCATCCCCGTCAAAGTCGCCATGCCTTGTGCGGATGTCGCGAGCATCCTCGATGCCGCGGTGACAGCTCAGGCAGCCGTCCGTGGCGACCTGCGTGGTATGCGCATCATGGCAAGCCACGCAGGTATTGGCACTGGGCACATGCGCGAAGCGGCCGACATAGGTCTTGCCGGGATAGTGAAAGCCGCCGCGCACCTCAGCCCCATGCATCACTGCAGCCGCCACGCCATAATGCACGTTCAGGAAGGCCAGATCAGGGGAAACCGTGTCGTCGTCGATGCCTTGCGTGGCCTTGAGCACGTTGTCGCCCGATTGTCTGCCCTGATGGCACACCGTACAGACCGCAGATGCGCCAAGTTCATCAACGGTTACGCCCGAGGGAAAAGCCACACTGTCCAGAGCATGGGCGCTCGAGGTGTGGCATGACGCGCAGCCGATTGGCGCGTTGATCGCCGCGGGGTGATCAACGACACCCGCCGTGCTGCCGTCCGCGCCCAGCCAGTCGATGAATCCGGGCTCGGAATGGCAGGCGGCACAGGCGACGGGCACTTCGCCGTCCTTGTTCCAATAGGTGAAGGACAGGGAATTGTAATCACCATGTGGTGAGGCCAGCCATTCCTCGATCAGGTGTGACAGATCGGAGTAGTCCTGCGACATTGCAGGCGTCCCGACGAAAATGAGCGCAAGAATTGTGTGGATCAAGCGCAGGGAACGGGAATAGGGCATAATGCTCTTCCTCTGTGTTGATGGCCGCAATGTTGTTCTTCTACCATAGTTTCCGTGGTGAGCCTTGATGGAGGTCAATGTGGCCGCTGCGCAGCAGCATTAGGGCTGCAAATGAAACAACCAGACGGGTCCGCGAATGACGATCAGTCCGCAAGGCTCCATCGGCAAGACACCAAAGCACCTTTTTCGCCTGTCAGGGCCGAGG
>CAZRNL010000013.1:0-2196 GCA_964601395.1 uncultured Silicimonas sp.
CGCGCGTATAGTCGCCCATGATCTTGGCGGCCCCGTTGCCCTCGCCCACTTCGCCGACGCTGATCGAACCGGGATAAGCGTCCAGCAGCGTTCGAACCCGCGTCAGGAACCCGACGGTCTCGGGTTGCGTCTTGTCGTAGAGGTGCACCTGGACGTTATAGGGGTTCACCCAGTCGCCGGCGGTCGCATCCGTCTTTGGCGGATTGTTCCGAAGCAGGGCATCGTGAAACGGGTAGTTGATGCTGTCCAGCCGGAATCCGTCGACGCCACGTTCCATCCAGAACCGCATGCCATCGAGAATCTCGTCCACGACCTCGGGATTGTGGAAGTTCATCTGCGGCTGCGTCGCAAGGAAGGAATGCAGATAGTATTGCTTGCGCCGTGGCTCCCAGGTCCAGGCCGGACCGCCGAAGACCGACAACCAGTTGTTGGGCGGCGATCCGTCGGACTTTGCCTCGGCCCAGACATACCAGTCGGCCTTGGAGTTTGTGCGGTTGTGGCGGCTTTCCTCGAACCATACGTGCTGGTCGGACGTATGGCTTGGCACCTGATCGACGATCAGCTTCATGCCAAGCTCATGGGTCCGCGCCAGAAGAGCGTCGAAATCCGCCATCGTTCCGAAGAGGGGGTCGATCCCCCGGTGATCCGAGATATCGTAGCCCATATCCCTTTGCGGCGAGGTGAAGACGGGCGACAACCAGACAACATCGACGCCAAGCGACGCAATATGGTCCAGGCGTCGCGTGACGCCCCGCAGGTCACCCACGCCGTCGGCGTTGTCGTCCTGAAAAGACCGGGGATAGACCTGATAGATCACGGCGTGCCGCCACCAGTCATTGCCGCTCATATCTGTCACGATCTCCCTGCACTGATTGCGGTAACACTAACTGGGCTTCGGGCGGCATCAATCAGAAACCGGAAGCACAAGACACGGAAGCCCGATATTGCTAGCCTCGGCGTCATGAAAATCGCTTCGCTCATCTTCTGGATTGCCGGTACCGGGGCCGCCGTGGCTCAGGACGTGCCCGCCCCCTTTGCCAGCTTCGATCTGGCGAGCGAACCATTCCTGGCGGATCCGCACGATCTGGCCATCGGCCCGGACGGGCGGCTTTACGTCGCCGACAAGTTCGGAGCGCGGATCGCTGTCCTCGATCCCGACACGCTTGAGCTGATCGAGATGTTGGGCGAAGGCTATCTGCCCGGCGTTCACGACATCTCCTTCGGACCGGATGGCACGGTGGCCGTAGCGGTCACGGGAGCAGGTGCAGTCGCTATCTACGAAAGTATCGACGTGCTGGGTGAACCACCGGACATCGGAGTTCAGGCGCCTGGCACCGAGGGCGCGCTTCTGCACTCGAACGGCGATCTGTATGCCATGGCAAGCGGAGCCGGCGCACTGGTGCGTTTCCGCGACCTGAGATTCCTCGGCGGTGTCCAAGGGCATCCCGGCGCCCACGATGTCGCCGAGGCACTCGACGGCAGCATCTGGGTCGCCGATAATCTGGCGAGGCGGCTGGTACGCTATTCGCCCGACCTCGAACTGCTTCAAGTGCTGGACGATCCGAAGTTCGGCTTGATGGGCGCGCGCTATCTGGATCTGACGGAATCCGGGTACCTCGTGGTCGCCGACCAGGACGCGCACCGCATTCTTCTGATTGATCCCGAAGGGCCGGACGGCGGCACCTTGCTGGGCGTGCTGGGGTCAGGCGAACCGGGCCTGGGTCCGAACCTCTTCGACGATCCCGAGGGAGTCGCGGTCCAGGGAAGTCGGTATTTCATAAGCGATTCCGACAACAATCGGATCGTCCGGTATTCGGTCGTGCTGAACTAGGGCGCTGTCGCGTCCGATCTATTCGGCCGGGTACATGAAGTGACCTTCGGGGTCTTGCCCTTGCCTCAGAATGGCCGACACGAACACGGCCGACAGAACCAGAGTTCCGGTCACCGCGTAAGCGAGAAACCCCATGACCAGGGAAGCCGATACGGAGAATACCGTCAGCGCAACTGCCAGCGCTGCCAGAAATGCAATTCCTTGATAGATGAGAGCCATACTTCTGTCCTCCAATCGCAGGATCAGAATGGCTCTGGAGTTTGGCCGGAATGAGACGAATACGACGCGAAATGTGGCGGAAGTTGGGCGTATTGCTAAAGTTCTCCGTATGCGCCGTCTACGCCCCATTGATGTTCTACTTGCGT
>CAZRNL010000013.1:2206-3325 GCA_964601395.1 uncultured Silicimonas sp.
CAACGCGGGGGAACCCGCGAAATCAATGGGGTCGAGACGGCGCATACAGTTCTCCGGAACTCGGAGCCGCGAAAATCACAATATAATCTAATTACAACATGATCTTATCATTGATTTGCCCGCGGCGCCGAGGGTTTTGCCGATCAAGGGTGCCTCGATTCAATCCGTCCATTCCCAGTAACCCGGAAAAGCACCAAGCGCTTCGGCCACAATTGCCTCGTCGGAACCGGAGCGACCTTTGATCCGCGCGACAAGCCCGCGCTTCTTGTCTTCGACCACCTCGGCCACACGCGCCTCGACGCCTTTGCCCGCAAGAAGCTCGTCGTAGACGCGGGTGATCGCAAGGCGGCGCAGGTCGGGTTTGAACACTTTGCCGACAGCGGTCTTGGGTAGTTCATCCAGGATCTCGATGTATTTCGGATGGGCGGCCCGCTCGGCGATCTTCGACCCAGCGAACGCCAGGAGTTCATCCACCGTCACATTGGCTCCCCCGACCAGTTCCACATAGGCGCACGGCACCTCGCCCGCATGCCCGTCAGGCTGGCCGATCGCACCGACCATCGCTACCGCTTCGTGCCCGGCGAGAGCCTCTTCGATCTCGGCAGGGTCGATATTGTGGCCCCCGCGGATGATCAGATCCTTGGCGCGACCGGTGATCCACAGATACCCGTCGGCGTCGATCCGTCCAAGATCGCCTGTCCGCAGGTACTTCTTGTTGCCGAGTTCGTGATAAAGGCCAAGGTTCTTGTCGCTCTGAGTGTAGGTGTGATCGGGAAACACTCCGGGGTTCGCCACGCAGATCTCGCCGATCTCGTCGTCATCGCATTCCTTCAGTCCATCTGAAGTTCCGATCAGAATCCTGACGTCCGTATAGGGGAAAGGTATACCGACAGATCCGATCTTCTTGAGACCGCCCAGGGGATTGATCGACACAAGACAAGTACATTCGGTCAGCCCGTAGCCTTCGATGATCTCGACGCCCGTCGCTTTCTCGAAGCGCTTGTAGAGTTCGACCGGCAGCGGCGACGATCCCGAGAACGCTGTCTTGACCGACGAGATATCGGCGTTGACAGGGCGTTGCATCAATGCGGACAAGGCCGTCGGCACGCCGATGATAAA
>CAZRNL010000013.1:3335-5270 GCA_964601395.1 uncultured Silicimonas sp.
AGCGCTCGATCAGCTTCCAGAAATTGTCGAAGACGCCTTCGCCGCGATAGCCCTGGGGCGTCGGGAAGACCACATGCGCCCCCGAAGACACCATCGCCATCAGGATCACGTGGCAGGCGAAGACATGGAACAATGGTAGCGGGCACATGACCACGCTGGTCTCGTCGAAAAGCAGGCTGTCACCCAACCACCCGTTGTAGACGATGCCAGAATTGCGGTGCTGCGCCACTTTCGGCATGCCCGTCGTGCCGCCCGTGTGGAAATATGCCGCGACCCGGTCTTCTTGTGTGTCCTCGAAATTCAGCGTCGTTCTCTGTTTCGCGATCTCGGCATTGAAATTCAGCACTTTCGCCTTGTGACCGACCGGGTTCTTCGGACGGATGAGAGGCACGATCCAGGACTTGGGCGGAGACAGATAGCGGTTCAGGTCGACTTCAAGAACCGTCGTCACGTTCGGCGCAAGCGCTACGGCTTCGGCCGCCTTCTGGGGCAGATCGGTCTTCGGGAAGGCTTTCAGAGTGACCAGCACCTTCGCATTCGTCTCTCGCAGGATCGAAGCGATCTGTTGGGCGTCCATCAGCGGATTGATAGGGTTGGCGATCCCGGCCACGCAGCCGCCCAGAAGGGTGATCACCGTCTCCATCGCGTTGGGAAGCAAATAGGCGACAACGTCGCTCTTGCCGACGCCAAGGCTGCGGAACAGGTTGGCCGCCTGGGTGACGTTGGAGTGCAACTCCGACCAGGTCAGCGTCTCGGCCCGGTCGGTAGGGCCCGAGGTCAGCTGATAACTGACCGCGCTGCGCGCGGCATGCTGTTTCGCGGTTCTGCTGAGCATCTCGTAAACGGTCTTCGCCGCACCGCGGTTCTCCCAGGGTGCTACCGCCTCGATGGCGTTTCGCGCTTCAAGCGACGAGAAATCCATTTGCATTTCTAATTGTTCCTCCGAAGCGCCCCCTCCCCGGGGCGTGTGCAATTCTTCCCTTCTTGCGTGAAATGGGGGTTCAGGCAAGCATGGTTGCATCACGGTACGCAACGTCAGGAGCTATTCGGCGGCAAGACCCTCGGTGAACTGCAGCCGGGCAAGCCGGGCATAAAGGCCCCCATCGGCGACAAGACTGTCGTGCGTTCCGGTCGCGACGATCCGACCTCCCTCGAAAACCAGGATGCGGTCGGCCTTCTTGACGGTTGCCAGACGGTGCGCCACCACGATTGTCGTGCGCCCTTCCGAAAGACGTTCGACTGCCTCCTGCACAGCGCGTTCGCTTTCCGCGTCGAGAGCGCTGGTCGCCTCGTCGAGCAGCAGGATCGGCGCATCGCGCAGGATTGCGCGTGCAATGGCGACGCGTTGTTTCTGTCCACCAGAGAGCATCACGCCACGTTCACCCACGTAGGTGTCATAGCCCTGCGGCAGAGCGTTCAGGAAGTCATGCGCCGCCGCCGCTCGCGCCGCGGCCTCGATCTCGGCATCCGAGGCATCGGGCCGCCCGAAGCGGATATTCTCGCGGGCGGTCGCGGCAAAGATCACAGGATCCTGCGGCACCAGTGCCAGGTATTTCCTGAACTCGGCTCGGGTCATGTCGCGCAGATCGCGCCCGTCAATGGTGATAGAACCGGAGTCCGGATCGTAGAAACGCAGCAGAAGCTGGATCACCGTCGTCTTGCCCGCGCCCGACGGTCCGACCAAGGCAACCGTCTCGCCTGGCGCTATGTCAAAGTTGACACGGTCCAGTGCCGCTATTCCCGGGCGTGCAGGGTAATGAAAGGACACGTCTTCGAACGCGACACGTCCGTCGATGTTGCCTTCGATCGGTTTGGCGTTCGCAATGTCCCGCACAGTGTCCTCGGCGGTGAGCAATTCGACGAGCCGTTCGGTTGCCCCCGCCGCACGCTGCAACTCGCCCCAGCGCACGCCCAGCAGCAGCAACCGGTGCAGCA
>CAZRNL010000013.1:5280-19492 GCA_964601395.1 uncultured Silicimonas sp.
AGCATATCCCCCGCATCCCCCGCAATCGACCACCACCTCGCCCCAGATTTCGGTCAGAGCGCCGACGGCACCGGCCACCAGAACGGCATAGATCACGAACTGCACCAGTTCGCCGACACTCATCATGTCCGCGCGGACGTCTCGTGCTCCGACCCAGAGAACGCCTACTATGCCGGCGAAGACAAGGCTGATGACGATGACCGTCATCACCGCTCGCGTCCCGGTGCGTCTGCGGGCCGCGTCGAAGGACCGCTCCGTGACATCCGAGAAACGCGCGCGGCTTTGGACTTCGTGCGTATAGGCCTGGACCGCCTGCACCGAGAGCAACACCTCCGAGGCATTCCCCGAGGACGCCGCGATCCAATCCTGGCTCTCCCTGCTGAGCGCACGCAGGCGCCGTCCGAGAACGACGATCGGCACGATGATGACCGGGACGAGCAACAGCACAAGCCCGGCCAGTTTCGGAGAAGTATAGAACAGGAACCCAAGCCCGCCGACGAGGATGAGCAGATTGCGAAGCGCTATCGAGACGGACGAACTGAGAACGCTGAGGATCAGCGTCGTATCGGTGGTGATCCGGCTCAGAACCTCCCCGGTCATGATGTTTTCGTAGAAGGCCGGACTCATCCCGATCATCCGGTCGAAGACGGATTTTCGTATATCGGCCACGACCCTCTCTCCCAACCGGGTCACGAGGTAGTAGCGAACCCCTGTTCCGAGCGCGAGCAGCACCGCGATTCCGAGGGCGGCGCCGAAATATTGGTCGAGGAGAGTAACCGCCGAAGTCTCGAACCCGTCGACCACCCGACGAACGGCTATGGGCAAAACGAGCGAGATCATCGCCGTGCCCACCAAAGCCGCCAACGCCGCAAGCAGCATCAGAGTGTACGGTGCAAGGAACGGCCAGAGTGCGCTCAACGCACGCATGTTCCTTGACTTGGCCCGCTCTTCAGTGGGTATCAGCGCATTGTCGGCCATCGGCTTCCCTGTCGTTCGTACCCAGATAGCCAAGGCGACCCCCTCTCACAAGCCGCGAGGTTGCGGGCCGAGCGCCGAAAATTGCACAACCTGACAGCGTAAGCCGGGTGAAGGACACGAACCGACCGCGCCTGTCGGGATGGCATCTGCCCGGATTTTCCCAGGCCTCCGGATGTCGAAGGCGCACATGATGCCGGAACGGCATATGACGGATCACTTGTCGGGGAATTCGTCTGGAGCGGGCGGCGGGAATCGAACCCGCGTCTCTTGCTTGGAAGGCAAGGGTCTTACCATTACACAACGCCCGCTCTAGGGACCACTCACATATTTCATTGGCTTTTTGCCGTCAAGGCAGCATGCTTCCGATGCCTTATCGCGGCAGGATATGGACGTTCCAAGGCGCGAGCGGAGGACAAGCGTCTGTCACCAGTTCCGCCTTGAACGCCATCGTCAGCCGCGCATTCGGTGATGAAGGATGATCGGCACCGCAAGTTCTTCCTCGTCACTCAGGTGCCGCGCGAGCAATTCCTCAATCATCCCGGCCGACCGCAGGACCTGCCCAGCCTCGTCGCGCGCCTGCATCTCATCCAGCTGAATGAGTTTGACCACGCGGTTGGCGGAACGGGTGAAACCGTCCAACACCTGATCGAGCATCTGGTGATCCTTCTCGAGAATGTCCAACCCGGCGTCAAATCGGGGGTCAGCGTCCGACAGCTCGGGAAAATAGCTGTGATCTTCCCAACCATGATGCCCATGCAGGTTGCGGACCAGTGCATTCCCATAGTGTGACAACCGGGCTGCGTAGTCGTCCGGGGCGCAGGATTTGTCGAGGTAGAGTTCGGTTTCAAGACGCACGAGCTCTCCAAGCTTGCGGAACATCTGGTGCGCCTCGAGCCAGGCGCGCGTCTTCTGGCCGAACCCCGGATGCGCCTCCCAGGCCTCACGGGGATAGGCGTCCAGAAGAAAGCGCATCTCTGCGGGCATGTCGTGAGTACGGATTGTGAGATCATCCAGCATCATTTTTCCTTTCCCGCGTCATGTAGGAAGGTAGCGGCTGATCCACCAACCCCGGGGACGCATTTCAGCTATGCGCGGCGGGAACCGATTGCCGCCGGGGACCTACGGGGATAGCGGCGGCGTTCGGGCTGCGAGATTGCTCCGCTCGGGTGCGGGATCGGCTATAGGGTCGACGGTTCGCCAAGGTCGAGCGAGCCGACATCGAAAGGTACTTCGCGCCGGAAGCCATGCTCGCTCACGATCACCAGGGCATCGCCTTTGACCGAGACCTCGCTGACCGGTTCGCCACAGGGCCACAGAATGGCGCCGATGACGTGCCGGATCTCGACGATGTCCCCTTCGGACAGTGCCAGAGCCCCGGGTCCGGTCAGGTCATCTTCGGACGATATCCCAAGCATGTGATCCGCGGCGCCTTCCTCCACTCCGAGGCAACCGACGTGGCGTCCCGACCATGGCGCGTAGTCGCGCCCGCCGTTCGAGTGCCAGAGCATTGTCATCGGCAGAACGCGCGGGTTCCGGAGCGACAGGAAGAGATCACCCTCGACGGGCCGGGTGACCGCCGTCCATCCGAGGTCGTGTCCGGACGCCTCGATTCCGGCGACGAAATCCTCGTGTCGCGGATTCCACGGATATCGGGTCAAGTCCACCAATCCCTTCAGGCCGGGAAACCTTGCAGGATCGGCCGACCGGCCAGGATAGACCAGGGCCGAGCGTCCGAACGCGGGATCGCCTTCCAATGGGTCGCCGGGCGTCTCCCAATGCCGTTTTGGCGAAGTGCGTATGAACCCGCCTGACCGCAGCGAGACATTGGCATGGTTGGCCACCGGGACGCGGCCATGGCCGCCAAGGAAACGGTGACGCTGGTAGACGAACGGATGGCCGTCGAGGAGCGAAAGTTCCTTTTCCAGCGTCGCGCCGAACACCTGTCGTTCGAGGGTCGCCCGCAAGGAATGGTCGGTCTTGCCGGTAATCCTCCACGGCGAATTCGGAGGCCAGCCGTGAAGCGGCGATGACCCCTCGCTGGTGGCGAAGGGCGCGCAGAAGAAATCGCCGCCAAGCCGGGCCATCAGGGGGGCCGCATCGGGCGGCATCACCTCGCCGGTGTCGACCCACGGGGCGCGATGCAGGGGTGCACTTTCAGAGCCCTGATCCGTGACGGTGAAGCCATCGAGCAGACCGGTCCCTGGATCGAAGTCGAGACGGATGCCCTCTGCGTGAAGCTCGATCATAAGAGAAGATGCTCGCCCGTGATGATGTCTTCGACATCCTGGATGCTGGATGTACGTGGACTGAGATCGTCCGCGACGACCTGCCCCTGTCGCATCACGACCATCCGGTCAACGACCTGGAAAACGTGGTGGATGTTATGCGCGATGAAGATGCAGGCATGCCCCGTATCGCGCACTTCCCGCACGAAGCGCAGCACGCCCTGCGTTTCCGCCACGCCCAGGTTGTTCGTCGGTTCGTCAAGGATGATCAGGTCGCTGTCGAAATACATCGCGCGCGCAATCGCCACGGCCTGGCGCTCGCCACCCGAAAGCGCTCCGATGGGGGTCGTGGGCGGTATGTTCTTCGAGATGCCGACGCGCTTCAAGAGTTCCGCCGCCACTTCGTTCATCCGCTCCTGGTCCATCCAGTCGATGAAGCCGGGCCCCTTCCGAAGTTCGCGACCCAGAAACAGGTTACGCGCAATCGAAAGCTGCGGGACAAGTGCGGAGTCCTGGTAGATGGTCTCGATGCCGGCGTTGATCGCATCGTTCGTGCTTCTCAGGCGAAGTCCCCTGCCCTCGAAGAAGATTTCGCCCGAGGTATAGGGCACCGCACCCGAAAGCACCTTGATCAGCGTCGATTTCCCCGCCCCGTTGTCGCCCAGAAGACCGACGATTTCGCCCCGGCGGATCGTCAGGTTCACGTCTCGAAGCGCATGGATGCGGCCGTAGTACTTTTCGATATTCCGCATCTCGACAAGGGGCGGATTTTCGCTGGCCATATCAGACCCCTTCGTTGTGGCGCCGCTCGAGCGCCGCGTGAAGCGCCATCATCCCCAGGATGATCGCGCCGATGAAAATGTTGTAGGCAAGTCCGGGAACTCCGATGAGGACGATTCCGTTTCGCATCAGCCGGAGTATCAGCACTCCCAGCACCGTTCCGATGATAGTGCCACGTCCGCCGGTCAGGACAGTGCCTCCGATCACGACCATTGCGATCACCTCCAACTCGTAGCCGGTGCCCGAGTTCGGGTTGGCCGCAGAGACCCGTATAGACGAGATGATCCCTGCCAACCCTGCCATGCACGAGGTCAACATGAAGAGAATGAGCTTCACGCGCTTGATCGGCACACCGCGGTTGCGGGCGGCACCCGAGTTGCCGCCTGTCGCCTGAATCCAGTTGCCGAACCGTGTTCGGTTCAGGAGGAAATGAAAGCAAAGGGCAATCAGAATGAACCAGATCAGGCTCATGTAGATGCGGAGGCCGCCAATATAGAAATCGCCTACGAGCAACCCGGCAAGCCATTGCTCGCCCGCATCCCAGGTTCGTTGCGGAAAGCCGCTGGTCAGCCAAAGCGCGGTGCCTCGCACGACCAGCAGCATCCCGAGGGTCACCAGAAACGACGGAATGCCCAGTCGGGTGACGAAAATGCCGCTCACGAACCCGATGAAAATCGCGACCGCAAGGGCCACGATGAAGGCGGGGAAAAGCGGCATGAACCCAGCATTGAAGAGCGTCCACATCACGACGGGCGCAAATCCGAAGACCGAACCGACCGAAAGGTCGAACTCTCCCGATGTCATGAGAAGAGTCATCGCCAGCGCGATCAGCCCCAATTCGACCGTGAAGGTCAGCGCGTTGGAGATGTTCGTCAGCGACATGAAGGCCGGGTTGATCGAAGTGAAGACGACCAGCATCACCACGAGAAGCACAAGCGGCCCGAACTCGGGCATTGCGATGAATAGGCGAAGGAGACCCGGGCTGGTCTTCGGCGACGGGGTGTCCGAGCCGGCTGTGTTCTGGTCTGTCATCCGGTGGGGTCCTGACCTCGGCGGAAAGTGAAGCCGCCCGCAGGTTGGGCGGGCGGCGTTTTCTTGTTACGAAGGCGTCAGTTGCCGCCCATGATACCGTGGTAAAGCGGTGCGGTGTCTGCCTCGTACAGCGCTCCGGTGATCACGTTGAAGCCGATCGGAATGCCGCTGGTTTCCATCAGCAGGGCCGACAGGCACATGTAAGACGTGGCTTGCGGATCCTGCCACATGGCCGCCGAAACATATCCGTCCATCACACCCTGCGTCGTGTCGAGCGAGTTGCCCCAGCCGACAACCGGAATGTCGCCCGGCTGAAGCCCGGCCTGGTTCCAGACCCGCACGACAGACCCGGTCACCATGTCGCCCAATCCGATCATCGCGCTGATCCGGTCGCGGTTGGCGGTGATGTAGTCGGTCATCCGCTGGATCACCTCGGCCTGATCGAGCGTGGCGTCGGTGACTTCCCAGGTAATGCCCAGAGGCTCGAAAACCTCGGCAATGCCCTTCTCTTCCTCGACACCGTAGGACGCGCCCGGCACCTCGACGGGCATCCAGACGAAATCGCCTTCGGCCACGTGGCCCTTGTCCACAAGATACTGGGCCCAGGATCTTCCGACAAACCTCAGGTCACCGCCGACATAGGCATTCCAGTCCGGCGCGCTGTCGGGCGTGTTGAAGTTCACCACCGGAATCCCGGCTGCGCGGGCCTCCGCCACGACATCCACCATCGAGCCCGGATCGGGGCTGGTCGAGCAGACGCCATCGGCTCCGGCCGCTATGGCGGCACGAACCGCTTCCTGCTGGCTTGGGACATCGCCGGAATGGAACGAAGTGTTCACGGTATGGCCGGTGTCCTCGGCCCAGTCCTCGGCACCTTGCAGGAAATAGGTCCAGACCGGATCGGCCGGTCCACCGTGCGAAACCCAGTAGAATGTCTTTCCGTGCGCCTCGGCGTTGACGAAACCGGCGGTCAGAACCAGCGAAGCACCGGCTCCCAGTAGAGTTCTTCTCAGCATGGTCGATCTCCTCCCTTTGCGGGCCGCCAGCTTGATGACGACCCAGTTATCCGGCGCTATGCGTCGGTTGTTCGGAGGCGAGCCTCTCTCGGAACGCCTCCAGTTCGTCCGGGGGCATCCGCACCAGATGCCTTTCCTCGGGGAATTTCCTAGTTGCGACGTCGTCTGCGAACTCCCTGAAGGCCGCGACACGTTCGGCCTGCAGCCTTTCGTACTCCCCGGAAAAACTCCGATAGGCCTTCGAGTGGCGGGGAAAATGCCCCTCGGTATAGCCCAGTATGTCGCTGGCGAAGAGATACTGCGCATCGCAGCCCGCGCCTGCTCCCATCGACCAGACCAGGATGCCGACGCGCCGCGCGATCTCGGACGCCACCTCCTCGGGCACGACTTCGAGTTCCACCGCAAAGGCGCCTGCCGCCTCGTAGGCCTTCACCTCTTCGAAAAGCCGCATCGCATCGACCGAGGTCTTCCCGACCGCCCGATATCCGCCCGTCCACGTGGCGCGGGCGGGGACAAGCCCGACATGGCCCACGACGGGGATGTATTCCCGCGCGAGATACTCGACAGTGCCAAGCGATCCCGAACAGTAGACCGCGTCCGCTCCGCGGTTTATCGCGTCGCCCGACCAGCGAAGATAATCCTCGGGTGTTCCGGCTTCGAGATGGGTGAGACCGGTCATCGTGAAGATGCTTGGCGCAACTTCGCGGTAGCGTGGATCAAGGGCGATGTCGGAAGGAACCGACGCGATCTCTATTCCGGCAGCTTCGGCGGCCGCGGCCTCCTCCAGCGAGAAGTAGCGAAGCATCGTCAGTTGCCGTGCGCCTTTCCATGCCTTCAGGTCGGCGACGGTCGGCAACTTCCGGACACCTTGGCTCATGGCAGCAACGCGCGCATCCGCGCGTCTCCCCTTGTGGTCTCGAATGGCAGGCGATCAAGGCAGGAGGACGGTTGCCGCAGGACACCTCTCCGACACCCGAGCGTCATGCCTGCACCCTTTCGGGAACGACCGCGTGGAGGTCTTCCTTGTAGGGGCGCGCGGTCGCCGGAAGGTCTTTGCGAACGTAGTAGGCAGGGTCCCGGCGCTGGCGCATGACCGCCGCCAGAACTTCCTTGTAGGCGTCCCAGATCGAGGTGTTGGGTGGCGGAAGATCGTCCTTGATCTGCTCGTGCAACGCCGGAAGCGAATAGTATGGCACCATCGGGAACATGTGGTGTTCGACATGGTAATTCATGTTCCAGTAGAGCCAGCGGCTGACCGGATTCATGTAAAGCGTGCGCGAGTTCAGTCGGTGGTCCAGAACGTCTTCCGCCAATCCTCCGTGCTGCAAGAGACCCGTCATCACGAAGTGCCAGCAGCCATAGACGCGCGGTCCACCGATCAGAAGGATCGGAATCGTCGCTTTCCAACCCATTCCGGCAACCAGCATCGCCACGGATACCGCCAGGACGACGGTGTAGATCGCCATGTGAACACGCGCCCACCAGACAGCCTTGGGCCACTCGGATTCGGGAATGTAATCCTTTTCATCGTCGGACAGTTTGCCCATCGCGTTGGAGGCCAGCACTTTCAGGGAAAGCCATGCGTCCCTGATGCCCACGTAGGCCAATGCCTTGAGCATCAGGTTGATCGGATGCATCCACGCAATCTCGGCGTCACGCCCGACGATGATCGTATCGGTGTGATGGCGGGCGTGGCTCCATCGCCAGTTCACCGGATTGCGCATGATCTGGAACGACGCGATGTGATAGACGACATCGTTCATCCAGCGGGTGCGGAAGGCGGTGCCGTGTCCGCACTCATGCCACCGCGAATCGCAGGCCGATCCGTAGATCACGCCGTAAGCCAGCCAGAACGGCACGGAAATCCACGATCCCCAGAACCAGATTCCACCTGCGGCCAATACCACGTGCAGCGCGATCCAAAGAAGCGTGTCACGAATGGCCGGTCCATCGCGACGTTTCATCAGGTCCTTCATCACCTTGCGCGGTACGTCGCTGTGATACCACTCTGCCGCCGCAAGACCGGCCTCTACCGCATGCCGCGAGGACGGGCCGGTCAGCGAATAGTCGCGGATCGGTTGGCCAGGCTTCTCGATCATCGCTGTCTTCGGCATCCAGTACTCTCAATGGTCCGGGGCACAGTCGGCAAGGCAGACGCGAAGACAACCGCTTGGTGTTCTGACGCCATACTTCCTTGGGGACCGATGTGTGTGATTCCCGTGCTTTGCTCAACGCGACATCACATCAGATCCCGTCAAATCGCATCGCAGGACGTCTGCTCTTCCATATGATTCCACGAAGAAAAAGCCGAGTTTCCCTGGAAATGGGCCTTACCGGCTGATGTCATCTGACGAAATACAAGAGGACATCGGAGCCGGTCTGGATGAAGCTGTCGGGCATGAGATGCCGATTCGAGGGGGCGACGCCGGCACATGGGGCGAACGACGATTGCCGATATCGCGCTCAAGGCTGGCGTTTCTCCGGCGACCGTGGACCGGACGCTGAACGGGCGACGCGGCGTCAGTGCCTCGAACCGTCAGCGGGTCATGAAGGCGGCGCGCGATCTTGGCTATCTGCCCTCCGAAGGCATGGTCATCCTGCCCTCGCGACCCGCGAGGCTCGAGTTCCTGATCCCGCTTGGGAAAAACGCGTTCATGCATGATGTCACCGCAAGTATCGTGGAGTTTTCCGAAAGCCAGCCGCTGGTGGAAAGCTGCAACATCATTCCACTGGAGGGGATCGGTCCCGACGATCTGATGACGGCCCTCGAGAGATTATCCCTGCGCACCGAGGGAGTGGGGATCATCACCATCGACCATCCCAAGACCAGGAACGCGATCCGGCGGCTTTGCGAATCCGGCGTCCGGGTCGTGACACTGGCATCGGACGTCTTGTCGACGCCGCGCTCGGCATATGTGGGCGTCGACAACCGCGTGGCCGGGCGAACCGCGGCGCAGATCATCGGAATGCTCGCCGCAGGGCGGGAAGGCTCGGTCGCGGTCTTCTACGGCAGCCGCGCCTTTCACGGGCACCAGGAGCGGGAAACCGGCTTTTGCGCCTATATCGAGGAGTACCATCCAAACCTACGTCTCATCCCCTCGATCGAGACCGGCGAGGACAGCCGCAGGCTGCGCGCCGAAATGGCAAGCCTGCTGCGCGCCGAGCGGAACCTGATCGGTGTCTATTGCCTCGGAGCCGGTCGCAAAGGAATCGTCGAGGCACTTGATGCCGACGCCCCCGCGCGACGGCCTTTCGTGGTGATACACGACCTGACCGAAAGCTCGCGATCTTGGCTGGTCGACGACAAGATCGACGCCGTGATCGACCAGAGCGCGCGCCTGGTCGGAGAGCAGGCGGTGATCCGGCTTCTGGGGGCCATCGCGGCCAGCAACATGATCCTGCCATTCAAGAACATCGAGCCGCGGATCATCCTGCGCGAAAACATTCCCGCCGGAAGCCTGGCATCATGAGGGCCGGGCTCGAAACCAAAGTCATCCTGATCACGGGCGCTGCGTCAGGGATCGGTCGCGCCATCGCGCGCGCGGCAAGTTCAGCCGGGGCTGAAGCCCTGCTGCTTTCGGACATCGACGCGGATGGTTGCGACGCAACGGCGGGGATGCTGGCATCGCGCACCCGTGCAAAGACCCACATCGCCGATCTGGCGGACACGTCCGCGGTCCCGGCAATAGCCCGGGCCGCCATCGCAGCCTTCGGAAGGATCGACGGTCTGGTCAACGCCGCCGCCCTGACCTCGCGGGCCGGCTTCACCGACGGCACCACCGATCTCTGGGATCGCCTTTTCGCGATCAATGCACGCGCTCCGTTCATTCTCATGCAGGGAGCCATCAACGACATGCTGTCGCGCCGTGCGGGTGGAAGCATCGTGAACATCCAGTCGGTCAACGCGCATTGCGGAACGCCCGACCTGGCCATCTATTCGGCGTCGAAGGGTGCGCTTCAGACGCTGACACGGAACGCAGCGAACGCACATCTTTCGGACGGCATCCGCGTCAACGGCATCAACCTGGGATGGGCTCTCACGGAAGCCGAACACCACATGCAATCCGAAGTCCTCGGGAAAGGCCCGGACTGGGCCGAGCGGGCGGCAGCGAACCTGCCTCTCGGACGGCTGGTGCTGCCGGACGAGGTAGCGCGGCTTGCGGTGTTCCTGCTTAGCGACGCCTCTGTGCCCTTGACCGGAGTGGCGCCGGAGCTGGACCAGCGAGTCTACGGAGCGATGTGGTGATGGCGAAAGCGACTCCCGCCGCGAAAGCGGTTCAAGCCACGATACGCGACTACGATGCCCTTGTTGCGCGACTGATCGAGCGGCGCGACCGGCTTAGTCGCCGGCACGCCGAATTGGCGCAGTTCTGCCTGAACCATCCCGAAGAGGTGGCGATCAGCACAATCGTGCGTCTGTCCGAACAGGCCAAGGTCCCAACCGCGACCATCACGCGCTTTGCCCAGGAGCTGGGATTCTCGGGGTTTCCCGAGCTTCAGTCGGTGTTCCGCCAACGTGTCCTCGGCCCCGGCCCATCCTACTCCGAGCGTTTGTCGGACCTGATCGCGAGACCGGCGCTAAGCGAAGCGAGCGAGGCCGATTTCGCGCGGCCGGACGAAGTTTTCAAGGGCCTCACCAGCGCCGCCATCAGCTCACTGGTCCGGATCGAGCAGAACCTCGACCGCGCGGAACTCGAAGCCGTCGTCGAGATGATCGCCAAGGCCGAAGCCGTGCACATCGTCGCGGCGCGCGGCGCGTTCGGTATTGGCGCCTATACGTTCTACGGGCTGGCCAACATCGGCAAACGGGTGCACCTGATCGACAATCAGGGCTCGATGCGTGCCGAGCAGATCGCCGCGGTCGGGCCGCGCGATGTGGTGATTGCCATCACCTTCGACGACTACACTCCGGAAACCGTCAGAACCGCCGAAATCGTGGCGGATCTGGGTCTTCCGCTCTTGGCGATCACCGACAACGAACTGAGCCCCGTGGCGCCACTTGCACGCCATTCTTTGTACGTGAAGGAGGCCCGGCTAGGCCATTTTCGAAGCCAGGTGCCGGCGCTCGTGGTGTGCCAGACAGTGATTGTCAGTGTCGGACGCAGGCTTGGCTCTTGAAAATTTGTTTTCATAATGGATGATACGGAAAATCAGTTGCACACTCGCCAGTGCACCGGGATTCGCTTGGGGGATGCCGCAGATGCCGTCGACCGCCAGTTTCGACTTTTCCGATACAAGGGTGCTGGTGATCGGGGCCAGCCGCGCCGGGATCGGTGCTGCGATCGCACGTCACTTTCAGGACGCCGGAGCCGAAGTCACGATCACGGGCGTCGAAGCGGAGCCGGCCGAGGAGGACCGGAGCCGGTTCGCCTACGAAACGCTGGATATCCAGGACGCGGACGCCATCGGCGCGCTTGTCCGGCGCATTGGAACACTCGACGTTCTGGTCAACTGCGCCGCGATTACGGCGCGTGGCGAGGAAATGGACCCGGTGTTCTTCGAGAAGGTCGTGGACATCAACCTGCACGGCAGTTTCCGGACCGCCATCGCGTTTCACCCGCTGCTGGCCGCCAGTCGCGGCTCACTGATCAACATCGCTTCGATGTATGCCTCGTTCGGCAGCCCGAGAAACCCTGCTTACGGTGCAAGCAAGGCCGCGATCCGACAACTCACGAAGTCGCTCGCCATCGCATGGGCACCCGACGGCATAAGGGTGAACGCGGTGTCCCCCGGATTCATCGTCACCGAGCAATCGGCGCGCAGCCGGACCGATCCGGTCCACGTGGCGAAGGTCAGCGACCGCACCCCCATGGGCCGCTGGGGTCAGCCCGAGGATATCGCCGGCCCGGTGCTGTTTCTGGCGTCAGAGGCCTCGGGATTCATGACCGGGGCGTGTCTCGCCGTCGATGGAGGATACTCGGTTGCGTAGTTTCGTAGGGGGAACTTCCTGATGCCCTTCGGCGCGGCGATAGTCGGAACCGGGTTCATCGGCACCGTCCATCTCTGGGCGCTGCGGCGTCTCGGCGTGGAAGTCAGGGGCATTCTTGGCAGCAGCCCCGCGCGCGGGGAAGAACGGGCGGCGGCCCTTGGCGTGGCGCGCGCCTATGGATCGTTGGACGAATTGCTGGCCGACGACAGTGTCGAGGTCGTCCACGTCACCTCACCGAACCACGCACACTATCCGCAGGTCAAGGCGATCCTCCTGGCCGGCAGACATGTCATCTGCGAGAAACCGCTGGCGATGACCGCCGTCCAGTCGGCCGAGATGGTAGAGCTTGCGCAGGCCTCGGGAAAAGTCGCCGCCGTCTGCTACAACATCCGCTTCTACCCCCTGAACCAGCACGCTCACCGCCTGGTCAGGGACGGTGGCCTTGGCGACGTGCGCTTCGTGACCGGGCATTATCACCAGGACTGGCTGGCCAAGCCGACCGACTGGAACTGGCGGCTTGAGACGGAAACCGGAGGCGACCTGCGATCTGTTGGCGATATCGGTACGCACTGGGTCGATCTCACCAGTTTCATCACCGGCCAAAGGCCCGTCAGCGTCATGGCCGATCTGGCGACCTTCATTCCGCAGCGCCGAAAGCCGACCGGGTCCGTCACCACGTTCGGATCTTCTTCCGCTGCCTCCGAAAGCGTGTCCGTCACGACGGACGACGCGGCGACGATCCTTATCCGTTACGGGAACGGCGCCAAGGGGATGATGTCCTCCAGCCAGGTCAACGTCGGACGCAAGAACGAACTGGTCTGGGATATTGCCGGGGCCAACGGCTCGGCTGCCTGGCACTCCGAAACGCCCGACCACCTCTGGCTTGGTCACAGGGATGCTCCCAACCAGATCCTTCAGCGCGATTTCACCCTGATGAACCCTGATGGCGTGGCGGCCGCCAGCTTGCCGCCCGGCCATGTGGAGGGTTTTGCGGACAGTTTTTTCGCGCTGTTCCGGCAGGTCTACGCGGACGTTGCCGAAGGAGGTCGACAGGACTCGTCAACCTGGGCGACTTTCGAGGACGGGCATTTCGAGATGAAATTCTGCGAAGCGGTCCTGAGAAGTTCCAAGGACGGACGATGGACGGATATCTGAGGGGAATGAAATGAAACTGGGATTGCTCACAGCACCCTTCGAAAACACCGACCTGATGGATGTGGCGGACTGGGTCTCGGCGAATGGCATGGAAATGCTGGAAGTCGCCTGCTGGCCATCGGCATCGGGCGACGCGCGGCGCTACGCGGGTACGTCCCACATCGACGTTGACGGCCTGAGCGCGGCACGGGGTGGCGAGATTGTCGACGCCCTTGCCGGGAAGGGTCTTTCTATCTCGGGATTGGGATACTACCCGAACCCCCTGCACCCGGACACCGCGACGCGTGAGGCGGCGCTGAACCATCTGAAGAAGGTGATTTCTGCGGCCGCCGTCATGGGCGTGCCCGTGGTCAATACCTTCGTCGGCGGCGACCGAACGCAGAACGTCGACCAGAACTGGAAGCGCGCGCAGGAGACATTCGCCGATATCGTGAAGCATGCCGCCGACAGCGGCGTCAAACTCGCCTTCGAGAATTGTCCGATGATCTTTTCCTATGATGAATGGCCGGGCGGGCATAACATCGCCTATAGCCCGAAAATCTGGAGACGCATCTTCGAGGAGTGGGGTGACGACGTCGGAATGAACTACGATCCCAGTCATCTGGTCTGGCAGATGATCGACCAGGCGCGCTTCATTCGAGAGTTCGGGTCGCGCATGGTGCATGCCCACGCAAAAGACGTGATGATCGACCGGGACGGGCTATATGAAAATGGTGTGATGTCGGTCGGCATGGGCTGGCAGATACCGCGCATGCCGGGGCTGGGCGATGTAAACTGGTCCGAGATTTTCTCGAATCTCTACCGTGCCGGTTACGACGGCCCGATGATCATCGAACACGAGGACCGGGACTTCGAAGGTACGGACGAAAAGTTGAAGCGCGGCTTCCTGCTGGCGCGTGATGTACTGAGCCCCTTCATCAAGTAGGGGCAGGATCGACAGAAGAAACGAACAACAAAAGGGAGAATTGACCATGAGACGACTATATGCAACCGCCGCGCTGAGCGCTCTTGTCGCGGCCACGGGTTCGATCGCGGCAGCCGAGAACTATACTATCGGGATCTCGAACACCGTGCAGGGCAACGGCTGGCGCGAGGAA
>CAZRNL010000014.1:0-19299 GCA_964601395.1 uncultured Silicimonas sp.
GAACCGGTCTGCCACACCACCAGCGGGAAATGGTCGTCCAGCTTGCCCGCGACAACTTCGGCTGCGGCGGCGATGATCGCATCCGCGATTTCGGGCGTCAGTTTGCCGGACACCTTGTTCGCCTCGGCGCAAGCCTGCTTGATCACACCCAATGCGCGGACGATCGCGACCGGTTGCCTTTCCCATCCGATGGGAAAGTTGATCAGGCTGCGCTGAGTCTGTGCGCCCCAGTAGCGGTCGGTCGGGACTTCAAGCGGACCAAAGCTGTCGGTCTCGGTGCGGGTTTCGGTCATGGCAGCTCTCCTCGCGTCTGGCGAAACGAGCTATAGGCAACGGCAGGCGCGGGCGCAATCGACCGGTTGCGATAACATTGTTGCGAACGCCGAGTGTGTTCAGGCCATGCGGCGCAAGACGGCTGCGGAAAAGCGCGGGTGGTCTTCCAGCGCGCTGTCCAGGCGCTTGTGCATCTCGGTGAAACTTTCTCCGTAGAAGTAGAACAATGTCCTGTCGGCCCGCCTGGCCCATCCACGGCTCACCGCCTCTTGCTTTACCGCATCGCGGCATGTCAGCGCCAGGTCGCGTCGCGCATCCCCGTCGGGCGCCGACTGGTTTCCGATCGACACTTCCAGCCCTTCGGTGATCCCGAAGACCAGCGGATCGCCCGGAGTGTCGGTGACGCGAATAGATGATCCACAGGGAGCCTGGAGGAATTCCAGCATCCCCGCCACGGTTTCGAGAGAGGATCGCGAGGCGTTGGTCATGCCCAGATAAATATCCAGCCCGCACACCTCGTCATCGGATTTCTCTCGGACATTGAATGCCGTCACGGTCCCAAGTCCTGCGGCAGCGAGTTGTCTGGTCAGTGGAGCGACGAAGGTCTTTGCGGCGTCCCGGTGTCCGAGACGGACCGGTAGGTGCACTTCTACAAGCGTAACCCTGAGCGTCACGCCATCCTTCGGTTTCAGATCGCGAAAGAACATCACGTCCCTCTTTGAAACGGCTGTCTAAGTTTGGCGCGGGATTGTGGCGAAAGGCGGGAGAATAGGCGGCGACAGCGTGGCGGATATCTCAGGGCTGATAGGCGCAGCGCGGCTTGGCCGACCGTATCAGGTCGTCCAGCATCCACGAGATATCCTCGATTTCCTCAGCGATCACATGGGTGACACCGCCTTCGCGCTGGACCCGTCCCGTAACCTTCAGCGCCCGACCGGCTATCACCGCACGGCGGAAGCGCTCATACAGCTTGCGCCAGACGATGACATTGGAAATCCCGGTTTCGTCCTCCAACGTGATGAAGATGACTCCCTTTGCGGTGCCGGGCCTCTGGCGCACCAGAACCAGCCCCGCCACGGCAACGCGCGCGCCGTTCGGGGGCAGATCCAGCATGTCATGCGGCAGGCACGCAGGAGGACGCGGCCAGCCGGGAGGATGTGCGTTGGATTCCATGGGAACAAAAATAGAACATTTACCGCCTGACGCAAGCCTGCGACATCCAGCGGGCCAATCTGGCACCGCGACATCAAAGGGTCTGGAAGGCCGCGCCCATGCCGACTAGGAAGAACTTCGAGAACCCTGTGGAGGCCTAATGGCGAAGATCACCTATATCGAGCATGGCGGCAAAGAACATGTCGTCGACGTCCCAAACGGCCTGACGGTCATGGAAGGCGCACGGGACAACGGTATTCCCGGCATTGAAGCCGATTGCGGTGGCGCCTGCGCCTGTTCCACTTGTCACGTCTACGTCCATCCCGACTGGTTCGAGAAACTTCCCCACATCGACGCCATGGAAGAGGACATGCTCGATTTCGCCTATCAGCCCGATCCGAAGCGGTCGCGCCTGACCTGCCAGCTCAAGGTTACCGATGCGCTTGACGGTCTGGTCGTCCAGATGCCGGAGAAGCAGATCTGATGCGGATTCTCGCGTTTGTCCTCGCGGTGGTTGCCGCGCAGGCTCACGCCGACGAGATTCTGTCCGCCCGATATATCGGACCCACCGACCGCTATGACCACGGCATACTGGGTGACGCGATCGAATGGTCTGGCATCGAAATCGCGACTGGCGCCAGAACTGGCCGCGAGGGCGGACTGTTCACGGCCTGGCGTGAATTCACATTCCGCATCGACCTGCCAGAAAACCGTGTCTTCGAGGACATCGAACCAAGGCTCTGGGACGTGACTGGCGACGGGTCTCCGGAAATTGTCACCATCCTTACAGATGTCGATCTAGGTGCGGCGCTCGTGATCCTTGGCGCAGTCGACGGCACTGTGCGCGAAATCGCTTCGACCCCACACATCGGCCGGACTCATCGCTGGCTCGCGCCAGTGGGAGCGGTCGATCTGGATGGCGACGGCGCGATCGAGATCGCATTCGTCGACAGGCCGCACCTTGCGCGTGTCCTGCGAGTCTGGCGCTACCGCGACGGCGATTTCCGCGAAGTTGCTGCCTTCGAGGGCGTTAGCAATCACCGGATCGGTGACCGCGAAATTGCCGGAGGCATCCGCGATTGCGGCACCGGCCCCGAGATGATCGTCGCTTCGGCGGACTGGACCCGCATCCTGTCGATCACATTCGACGGATCGAGCTTCACCCAGCGCGACCTGGGAGCCAACAACGGTCCGAGTTCGTTTTCTGCCGCCAAGTCCTGCCGCCCCTGACATTTTCTCTGATGGCCAGTCCAGTGTCCGGTCGCCAGCGCTTCCGGCCACGGCAGGTCCGAGCAATTCGCAAAAAAATAGCGGCGACACCAGGGAGGTGGTGCCGCCGCTTTACTCAGAAACCCAAGGGAGGAGGAGGGCTTCTGCAAGGAATGACCTTCACGCCATGCGATCCGGTCCTTTGTTACGTGCGGCGACACCAGGGAGGAGGTAGGTGCCGCCGCTCTGTCCGGGAACCCAAGGGAGGAGGAGGGTTCCCCGATCCAGGAATTTATCCGTCGTAGGCCGCACGATAGGCGATCGAACGCAGCGAATGCCGCGAGATGCCGAGATCGGACAGTTCACGATCGGTCAGGGAATCCAGTTCGTCGAATGTACGACGATAGGTCCGGTACTGTGCGAACCTGGCGGAGAGCCCGCCGATGAAGCCACCAAAGCGGCTATTGATTGCAGGGCGGACTGTGTTCACTTCGTTAAAGGTACTCATTGCGGTTGTCCTTTTGGGTTTTCGGAACCCTGTTGACTGCTTCGAGACTGAAGATAGGGGCATTCTGCAGATGCACAATACACAGCTCCGCAATGCTGCTATGCAGCAATGGAATGGTTAACCTATGGTAAAGTCTGCAGTTCGCCCGAGTTTTGAGCAACTCTGCCTCGCGCTCTTGCGTTTACTTCACGTCACCCGCAATTAGTCGCCTGGTAGCCTCAGAAAGGTCTCGACATGTCGGATATGCGTGAACGCGTGCTTGACTCGCTTAGATTGGTCACCTGTCCCGATGGCGGAGATTTGGTGTCGCGGGATCTTGTCCGCGCCCTTCAAGTCGACGGAACGACCGTTCGATTCGTCATTGAAGCGGAAAGCGCTGACGCCGCTCGAATGTTGGAAGGGGCCAGAAGTGAAGCCGAGAAGGCAGTTCGCGCGCTCGACGGTGTCGATACGGTCTCCGTGGTGCTAACCGCCCACGGGCCCGCGCCCGCAGCCCCGAAGCCGCCGTCGCTCAAGATCGGCGGGCATCCGAAGCCGCAGCAGGGCGGGCCGCAGAAAGTTTCGGGCGTGGACCGCATCATTGCGATCGGCTCGGGCAAGGGCGGCGTCGGTAAATCGACGGTCTCGTCCAATCTTGCAGTTGCGCTTGCCAGGGAAGGTCGGCGAGTCGGACTTCTGGACGCCGACATCTACGGTCCGTCTCAGCCCCGCATGATGGGAGTGAACAAACGCCCCGCATCTCCGGATGGAAAGACGATCATTCCGCTTCAGGCGCACGGCGTCACACTCATGTCGATCGGTTTCATGGTCGATCCGGCCAAAGCAGTGGTCTGGCGTGGCCCCATGTTGATGGGCGCATTGCAGCAGATGCTCGGGCAGGTGCAGTGGGGCGAGTTGGATGTCCTATTGATCGACCTGCCACCGGGAACCGGCGATGTGCAATTGACACTTTGCCAGAAAACGCAGGTCACCGGCGCCATAATCGTCTCGACTCCGCAGGATGTGGCGCTGCTTGATGCCCGCAAGGCAATCGACATGTTCAATACGCTCAACACGCCGGTGCTCGGCCTGATCGAGAACATGTCCACCTATGTCTGTCCTAACTGCGGTCATGAGGAGCATCTGTTCGGTCATGGCGGCGTGAAGGCCGAAGCCCAAGCCATCGGCGTGCCCTTCCTCGGTGAACTTCCGCTTTCGCTGGACGTCCGCGTCGCTGGCGATGCCGGCACGCCGGTTGTCCTGAACGGCGGACCCGTGGCCGATGCCTATGCGCTTCTGGCGAAAGGTTTGATCGCTGGAGGTATGAGCTAGTCCGCCGAGGAGACTGAGCCTGCGTCCGCGACGATGGCATCGGCCAGCGTGCGATCAAGGCAATCCTTGCGGATTCTCTGGCTTGGCGTCCGCTCGAAGGCCTTAACCTGCTTCCAGTAGCGCGGGACATGGTTCCGGGGCATCTGATTTCTGCACCAGTCGGCGATTCCCGATGGGTCGAAATCACAGCCTTCGCGCATCAGCACATAGCATAGGATATCGGCTTCTCCGATCTCGGATGGAACGCCGACGACGGCAGTCTCAGCGATTTCAGGATGCCCGGCCAGTGCCGTTTCGACTTCCCAGGCAGAGATATTCTCGCCACGCCGCCGGAGCGAATCCGTCTTTCGCCCGAGATAATAAAAATTCCCTTCAGCATCGCGCCGCCCCAGATCCCCGGTGAACAGCCAGTCTTCTCTCAAAAGTCGACCAGTGGCCTCCAAATTCCCGAGGTATCCGGGCGTCAGCAAGCCGGGATACCGAGGACGAACCGCGATTTCGCCCGTTGTTCCCTCTGCCACGAAACGACCGTCATCCTCGACGAGTGCGGCCTCCATCCATGGAAGTACCTGGCCGATGGACCCCTCGGTGTTCCTGTTATCGACCGTCGTGAAACTTGAAGCCTCGGTCATCCCGTAGACTTCCCGAATCGGAATCGCAAAGCGACTTCCGAAATCACGCCGCGTCTCCGTCCGGCACCCGCCGCCGAAGGCAAGCAGAATGGGGTGATCCTTGTCATCTTCCCGCCCTTGCGCTTTCAGCAGGATCTCAAGGATACCGCCAAGATAATGCAGCTTGTTTACACCTTCTGCGCGTACCAACGGCCAGAAGCGGCTGGCGCTGAAGCGCTCGACGATGACCAATCGCGCCCCATGCACCAGAGCCATGACGACAAGCTGCGGTCCTCCGATGTGATGCATCGGTTCCCACATCAGGAAGACATCCCCGATATCGCATTTGCTTGCGAATGCGCAGCCTGCGGCCGAGGCGAGAAGCATGCGGTCTGTGACGATCACACCCTTGGGAGGTCCGGTGGTACCGGACGTGAACAGAACTGCCCGCATGTCGTCAGGACTTGCCGGGCTCGTGGCTGAGGCGTTGTTCGCACCGGATTGCGGCGGCCAGTTGGCACCGTTCATCTCCAGAATGGCGTCCTTGTCCGCATATCCGGCCGCCACGAGGTTCGGAACGGCGTGCAGAGACGCAATGACAAGTACCGGCTTCACGGTCGACAGAACATGTGCCAGCGACGGACCGCGCGCATCGGGCGCTTGTGGCACCCAGACTGCTCCTGCAAGTGACAGACCGAGGAAGAGCGTGACATACGTCGGCCCGGCATCCAGCATGGTCAGCACGGCGTCGCCCGGCTTCACGCCCAGTTCGCGCAGCTGATCGGCAAACCCTTCGGCGACCGACGCCACTTCACGGGTCGTGATGTTCCGATCTTGCCATGTCAGAAGAACTCTCCCGGGATGGCGGCTGGACCTGTCGCGCAACAGACCGGCGAGCGTTCCCTCGAACGGCGGTTCCGAAAAGCCTCGCGAGTCTTCAGTCACGCTTGCGGCCACCCCTGGCGTCGAGAAAGGCGCGTGTTGATGCGTGCATCTCGCCCGAGGCGAACGACGCGCGATGGTATGTCTTGGCGGCCGCGACGGCGTCTTCGAGACCCGGCTCCAGGACTTCGAAGAAGCGCCGCTTGATCAGCTTCATGGCAGTCCTCGGCTTGGCTCCGAGTTCCTGTGCAACAGACGTGGCACGCGCCAGTACGTCGCCCTCGGCCACCATTTCGTGAAGTACCCCTAGCCGAAGCGCCTCATCGGCATCCATGAGGCGGCCGGTAAGGGTCAGTTCGATGGTTCGCGACAGGCCCAGCACCTCGCGCATGATCCAGGGTCCCGTGATGCTGAGAATACCCGAGTTGATCTCGGGCTGTCCCAGGCGCACTCCCGGATGGCCGATCCGGATGTCCGTCAACAATACGAATTGAAAGGCCGACCCCGCGGCCACACCGTTGATCGCCGAGACGACCGGAACCTCGATCGACCGGACGGCGCGGTAGAGCCGCGCGAAATCCTCGATCCAGGCGTCTGCGAAGGTCTCGTCGAAATCGGTGGCCTCGTTAAGGTCCTGTCCTGCACAGAAGGCCCGTTGTCCCGCTCCCGTCAGAACAATCGATGTCACCGCTTCATCGCGCGACGCGTCCTCCAGAATCGTGACCAAGCGCGATCGCATCGCGGTATCCCAAGCGTTCATACGGTCCGGACGGTTCAACGTCAGAATCAGGCAACCATCCGAGTACGTCTTCAAAATCGTATCGTCCGCCATGGCGTCAGGATGCTCCTCTTTCCGCCTGTGACCAGATCAGGAACGAAACAGGCAGTGCAACCCCAAACATCTCTGCCTTCGTTCGCCTGTCCGCTTTCGCCCCCTTTTCGCAGGTTGGCATCTTGCGCTCAGTGGATCAGTACACCTCATTTGATCTGGCATCCGCGCTGACCCCTTCCCCAGCGCGTCACTCTTTGACATAACGCCCGCGATGACAAACCGGATCGCTCTTGGCCTCGGGCTCGTGATTCTCACGTTTCTCGCGCTCGATTTTGCGCTTGGGCTTGAGTGGCACATTTTCCTGGGCAAGAAATTTCTTGAATTGGTCCGCAATCTCGCCTTCTGGCGATGACGTAAACGAAGGAGAATTACCTTGGCAGTCAAAGTCGCAATCAACGGATTTGGCCGGATCGGCCGCAACGTTCTTCGCGCGATCATCGAGTCGGGCCGCACCGATATCGAAGTCGTCGCAATCAACGATCTTGGACCTGTAGAGACCAACGCCCATCTCTTGCGCTACGACAGCGTTCACGGCCGTTTTCCGGTCAAAGTGAAGACGGGCAAGGATTGGATCGACGTCGGCAGGGGCAAGATGAAGGTCACGGCACTGCGTGACCCTGCCGAACTACCCTGGAGCGATGTCGACGTCGTGATGGAATGCACCGGTATCTTCACGTCAAAGGACAGGTGCCAGGCGCACCTCGAGAACGGATCGAAGCGGGTGCTTATCTCGGCACCGGGTACCGATGCGGATGCCACCATCGTTTATGGCGTGAACCATAGCTCGCTCAAGAAGACCGACATCATCGTCTCGAATGCGTCCTGCACGACGAACTGCCTGTCACCCGTCGCCAAGGTTCTGAACGACGCGATCGGGATCAAGAAGGGCTTCATGACAACGATCCACAGCTATACCGGCGACCAGCCGACGCTGGACACGATGCACAAGGATCTCTACCGCGCACGCGCCGCTGCATTGAACATGATCCCGACATCGACGGGTGCGGCCAAGGCCGTCGGCCTCGTCCTCCCAGAGTTGAAGGGCAAGCTCGACGGCGTCGCGATCCGCGTGCCGACCCCGAACGTCTCGGTCGTCGACCTCGTGTTCGAGGCCTCGAAGAAAACCAGCATCGAGGAAGTGAACGAGGCAATCATGGCCGCCGCCAAGAAAGGTCCGCTCAAGGGCATTCTCGGCTATACGGACGAACCGCTGGTCAGTGGCGACTTCAACCATGACCCGCATTCGTCGATCTTTCACATGGATCAGACCAAGGTCATGGACGGCAACATGGTCCGGATCCTGACCTGGTATGACAATGAATGGGGCTTCTCGAACCGGATGAGCGATACAGCCGTCGCGATGGGCAAGCTGATCTGACAAGCATAAAAGGCTTGGGAGCGGCCCGCGTTCGGCGCGGGCCTTCTCCGTCTGGCGAGATGATCGTTGGACAATTCACTCGAAATCCGTAATCTCGTTCGGGTTGCCGCCTAGGGGGACCGATGAACAGGCTTCTGTGCATTCTCTGCTGCTTGACAGTCTCCGGCCCTGTCCTGGCCGAGTCCGTCTCGTCCAAGTCGCGTCAGCAGCTTTTCGCACGTCAGACTGCGATCCTCGACACACGTGCCGCCAAGCAATACGCCAATTCGGTTCGCTACCAGCCGAACGAGATCGTTGTGCCCGGCGCGCCCGGCTCCATGCCGGAGTTCAGCGGGAAATATCGCGGCGAGCATCTGCAGGCCGCAAGAGACGCCGCGCGCCGACACGGAGTACCCGAAGACCTGTTCCTCCGCCTCGTCCAACAGGAATCCGGATGGAATCCCTTGGCCAGATCACACAAGGGCGCGATGGGGCTGGCGCAACTCATGCCCGAGACAGCCCGAATTCTTGGCGTCGACCCGCGCGACCCGCGCCAGAACCTGGAAGGCGGTGCGCGCTATCTGGCCGAGCAATACCGCACTTTCCGTGATTGGCGGCTTGCCCTGGCTGCCTACAACGCGGGGCCCGAAGCGGTGCGAAAACACAATGGTGTGCCGCCATACCGCGAGACCCAGAACTATGTCGTGGCGATCCTGGGACGCTGATCTCTTTCGTCTTGCCGGAAATACGCGACTGCAGCGGACTTGAAAGCCGCGCGCCGCCGGGGCAGAGAGAGCCATGGCAAAGAAAACCAGCGGACGCGGCGAACGCGACCTTCGCGTGAAGGTGAAATCGGCTCGGGGGCGTAAGCTGTCCTCGACACGCTGGCTGGAGCGCCAACTCAACGATCCCTATGTGCGGCGTGCCAAGACCGATGGCTACCGGGGTAGAGCCGCATACAAGATCCTGGAACTCGACGACAAGTACCGCTTTCTTGTTCCCGGCGCCCGTGTCGTCGATCTTGGCTGCGCACCCGGCGGCTGGTGCCAGGTCGCTGTGGCGCGCGTCAATGCGCTGGGCGAGAAAAAGGGCAAGGCCGTGGGCAGTGTCCTCGGGATCGACCTGCAGGAAGTCGAGCCGATAGCAGGTGCCGAGATTCACCTTCTAGATTTCATGGAAGACGACGCCGACGAGAAAGTGAAGGAGTGGCTGGGAGGGCGCGCCGACGTGGTCATGTCCGACATGGCGGCCTCGTCCTCTGGCCACAAGCAGACCGACCACCTGCGGATCGTGGCCCTTTGCTAGGCGGCGGCGCAATTGGCTTTCGACGTTCTCGACGAAGGCGGCACATTTGTCGCAAAAGTGCTCGCGGGAGGCGCGGAAGGTAGCCTTCAGGCGCTCCTGAAGCAGCGTTTCGACAAGGTGGTCAACGTCAAACCGCCCGCCTCGCGCTCGGATTCGTCCGAGAAATTCGTCGTCGCCACCGGGTTTCGTGGATGAGCCGGGCATCAATTCGCCGGGGAAAATGGCGGTCTTGACCGAACGAGTTTGCCCGCGTCCCTCACAGTCAATAGAAGGTTGAGTGTGCACACCGTCATCTTCATTCCGGCCCGCTTTCCTTCGACCCGATTTCCGGGCAAACCGTTGGCTCCGCTTACTGGCGCCACCGGGGTCACGCGCTCGCTGATCCACCGTAGCTGGGACGCGGCCCGTGCCGTGTCCGGCGTGGACGCCGTTTATGTCCTGACCGACGACGCTCGAATCGCCGACGCAGTGCGTGCCTTCGGTGCTGATGTGCTGATGACGACGGACAGGCCCCGCAACGGCACGGAACGCTGCGCCGAAGGGTTGGAGCTTCTCGCCACTCCTCCCGATATCGTCGTAAACCTTCAGGGCGACGCGCCACTTACGCCCCCGCATTACGTGGAGTCGCTGATAGCTGCGATGGCAGCGGATCCCGGCATCGCCATGGCCACACCCGTGCTCAGGACGGATCCCGAGCATCTGTCGCACCTCCTCGACGACCGCAAGGCCAACCGCGTCGGCGCGACAACCGCGGTATTCGGCAATTCGGGCGACGCGCTTTACTTTTCCAAGGAAGTCCTGCCGTTCTACGACAATGCGCCGCCCGACGCCGTACCGGTCTTTCACCACGTCGGATGCTACGCCTACCGGCCCGACGCGCTCCGCCAGTATGCCGGGCTGCCCGAGGGGCGGCTGGAAAAGCGCGAGGGTCTTGAACAGTTGCGCTTTCTCGAAAATGGCATCCCCGTCCGCTGTGTCGAGGTCGACTCTCGTGGTCACGCCTTCTGGGAGCTGAACAACCCCTCAGACATTCCCCTGATCGAGGAAATCATGAAGCGCGAGGGCCTGGTGTGAAGACAGTCACCGCAGGAAACGTAACCTTCGGCAATGATCGACCCTTCGTGCTGATCTCGGGGCCTTGCCAGCTCGAGACGCTTGATCATGCGCGAATGCTGGCCGACCGGCTGGTGAGCATGACGGGCGATCTAGGGATCGGGTACGTCTTCAAGGCCAGTTTCGACAAGGCCAACCGATCCAGCCTGAAAGGCCGCCGGGGGACGGGCCTGGACGAAGGCCTGACGATCCTCTCGAAGATCCGTGCCGAGTTCGGTTGCCCGGTGCTGACCGACATCCACGAGCAGGATCAGTGCGCGGCAGTAGCCGAGGCCGTCGACATCCTTCAAATCCCCGCTTTCCTGTGTCGTCAGACCGATCTCTTGCTGGCGGCGGGTGAAACCGGGGCTGCCATCAACGTGAAAAAGGGCCAGTTCCTTGCCCCTTGGGACGTGCAGAACATCGTCGACAAGATCGAGACCACCGGAAACACCCGTATCCTTCTGACCGAGCGCGGGGCAAGTTTCGGTTACAACATGCTGGTCTCTGACATGCGCTCTCTGCCGATCATGGCGCGCACGGGCTACCCGGTCGTTTTCGACGCCACCCATTCAGTGCAACTGCCGGGCGGGCAGGGCACCTCGTCGGGCGGTCAGGCTGAGTTCGTCCCTCCTCTGGCACGGGCCGCCGTCGCGGTGGGCGTTTCGGCGGTCTTCGTCGAGACCCACGAGGAGCCGGCGCGCTCGCCGTCGGACGGGCCGAACATGGTGCGGCTGGATGAGATGCAGGCGCTTCTGACACGCCTCAAGGCGCTGGACACTGTTACGAAAAATGGCTGACCGCGTCGTCCTCTGCATGAGATGGGGACCCTTGTTTCCAGCCGTCTACGTCAACGTTTTACACGCGGCTTGTCGCCGCCAACTGTCGGGCCCATTCCGCTTTGTCTGTCTGACCGACCGCACCGAGGGCCTTCATTCCGGCATCGAGGCTTTGCCACTGCCGGATCTTGGCCGACAACCGCTCGACTTTCCGCCCGGCGTCTGGCAGAAACTTTCGCTCTTTCAGAGGGACCTCTTCGGTCTGACGGGTCGCGCACTCTTTATTGACCTCGACACCGTCATTTTGTCCTCGCTGGAGCCATTTTTCGAAATGCCCGGGGACCTCATCGGCGTCGCTGCCGGGGCACGCTGGACTTCAAGCGCTGCAAAAGCCTCTCTCAACACAACTATCTTCGCATTTGACCTGGGGGAACAATTTGGCATTCTGAAAGCCTTCATGGCGGATCAGGACGACGCTTTTAGGAATTTCGTCAATGAGCAGGCGTTTGTTGAAGCCCATGCCTCTTCGGTCGCGTATTGGCCCGACGACTGGATCGTGAGCTACAAGCGTCATCTGCGCCGTCCTGTCTTGATCGACCGTATTCTTCCTCCGAAAACACCTCCGTCCGGGACGAAGATCGTTGCTTTCCATGGCGACCCGCGTCCGGCCGAACTTGTCGACCCAGGTCCCGGAAACCGGGACAAGTTCCCGCACTACGTTTCGGGGGCAGTGCCTTGGGTGCGCGACTACTGGCGCGCAGCGCAAGTGAGTGGGTGATGAGGCCCCGGTTGCTCTTCAAGCACGTCCGTGAAACGCCCAATGTCGGCGACCGGTCCTGCTGTCCCTACGACTACCTGCCATTTGAAGGCGCGACCGTCAGGGATCTCTATGACGGAACCGCGGCAGAGACTGACGTCGTCATTTATGGCGGTGGACAGATCCTCGGGAGCCTTCGGCGCTATGCAAGCCAATCCGAAAGAAAGGCACCGTTCCGTCTTGGCTGGGGGATCGGCACATCGCAGAGTTCCCTGTTCACGCCCTCGAAATGGCGCGATCGCCGCTACCTGCATATGATCGGTTCGCGCGATTATGGGGATGAGCGCTATCACTTCGCTCCGTGCGCAAGTTGTCTATCGCCGCTTTTCGATCAGACTTACGTTGAATCCCATGATGCGGTTTTCTATGGCCATGCACGAAAGACGCCCTCAGAAAAGATTACTGTACCGGATCACATGCCTGCCCTTTGGAACGAAGCTGAGACGTTGGAAGAGGTCATTGCATTTCTGGGATCGGCGCGGACCGTGATTTCGAATTCGTACCACGGCGTCTACTGGTCATTGCTTCTGGGCAAGCGGGTCCTCTGTCTGCCGTTCTCCCGCAAGTTCCTGTCGTATCGCCTGCCGCCGGGCTATACAGACCCGCAATCCTGGACGGGAGAAGTCACTGAGGCCAGAAGCCAGCCTGAGAGCCTCGCGCTCTGCCGTGAAGCGACTGAACGTTTCCGACGGCGCGTCAACGAAGAAATCGACGCTCGTTTTGGAGGCAAATGATGGCTGATGACCTTCTTTCGCTGGTCCGTGGTTCAATCGCGACCGACCTTGCCGGGCTTCGCGCGCTCGACGAAGCATTGCCCGGCATACAGGAGGCAATAGACGCGGCAATAGCACTTGTCGACAACGTGCAGGGCCGTCTTATCGTCACCGGCCTCGGTAAGTCCGGCCACATTGCAGCCAAGCTGGCCGCCACCTTCTCCTCTACCGGAACTCCTGCCTATTTTCTGCACCCCTCGGAAGCCAGCCATGGTGACCTCGGCATGGTCCAGCCATCGGACGTAATTCTGGCGCTTTCCTGGTCGGGCGAGACACGCGAACTCTCTGATGTCATTGGCTATTCCAAGCGTCACAATGTGCCCCTGATCGCAATCACCGGGGACGCGGGCAGCACGCTGGCGCGGGCAGCGACAGTGGCCCTTGTGCTTCCGAAAGTGCGTGAGGCCTGTCCGCACAATCTCGCTCCCACTACGTCGTCGCTCTTGCAGCTGGCTCTTGGCGATGCACTTGCGATCGCAGTTCTGCAAGAAAAGGGTTTCAGCGAGGAAAGTTTTCACGGCTTCCATCCAGGAGGCTCGCTTGGTGCAGCACTGAAGCGGGTCGACGAGATCATGCACTTGGGCGACGCGCTGCCCTTGGTCGGCCACGACGCGCCAGTCATGGCGGCGATAACCGAGCTTTCCGCAAAGGGTCACGGGATCGTGGGAGTGACGGTCGGCGGAGCCCTTGACGGCGTCATCACCGATGGCGACATCCGCCGCTATCTCGAGCGGAACGCAGCCTCGACGATGCGAACTGCGCTGCACGAAAAGACCGCGGCCGAGATCATGACGAAGGGCTCCGTGACGCTGCACCCAGACATGATCGTGGGCGAGGCGCTGTCTGTCCTGCAGAGCCGACGAATCTCTGCCGCCTTCGTCACGGACGCGGGGCGTCCTGTCGGCCTGATCACCATGTTGAGGCTGCTCAACCGCGGCGCGGCGTGAGACGATGTCGCCTCTGCTGAAAGCCTACCTTGCCTTCAGTTACGTCTCCGGACCGGTCTGGCGTGTGATTCATCGCCGCCGTCTCAAGAGCGGCAAGGAAACTCTCGAACGACTACCCGAGAAATATGGTCTTTACACGCGCCCGAGGCCCACGGGCACGGTGATCTGGTTTCATGCACTCAGCGTCGGAGAAAGTCTGGCCCTTGTTCCGCTGATAGAGCGGGCGCTGTCGGATCTGCCGGAAGCTCATATCGTTCTGACCACGTCTACGGCGACGTCCGCCGAGGCGCTGGGAAAGGCAGGACTTCCGGACCGATGCATTCATCTTCTGCTACCGATCGACACTGTCAGTGCGACCCGCAGGTTTCTCGATCACTGGCGCCCGGACCTGGCGGGTTTCGCGGAACTCGACTTCTGGCCCCGCCTCATGTTTGAGACCCATCGACGCGGTATTCCGATGATCCTTGTGAACAGCCGACTACCCGAGAAGAGTCTGGCCAGTCGGAGTCGTATGGCCTCGGCCTTGCGCGATATCGTCGGTTTGTTCAACCGGCTGCTGGTTCAGGACGTCGACAGTTACGAGCGCTTTTGCAGACTTGGAGCCGACAAGCGGCGGATCAGCGTCGTGGGAGCGCTCAAGTCTGCATCACGACCATTGCCGGTGGATGAGGGGTCTCTGCTCCAGCTACGTAACGCCATCGGAGACCGTCCAGTCTGGCTGGCCGCAGCGACCTGGCAGAGCGAGCATCCCGCGATGATCTCGGCGCATGCTCTGGTGACGGAGCAGCAGCCTGATGCGCTGTTGATCGTCGCCCCACGTCACACCCGCGATGGTGATGCTCTCGAAACGGCGGCGCGTGTGGAATTTGTGAACGTTGCGCGGCGCAGTCGCGGTGAAGCACCAGATCACGAAACCGAAGTCTACATCGCAGACACAATCGGAGAAATGGGTCTCTGGTATCGTCTTGCGTCAATCAGCTTCATCGGACACTCCATTGATCAAAAAGGAGAAAATCTCGAGGGAAAGAACCCGTTCGAAGCCGCGGCGCTGGGGTCGGCCATCTTGCATGGTCCCGCGGTTTCCTATTTCGCGGAAAGCTACGCTGCGTTGGCCGCAGCGGGTGCCGCGCGTGAAGTCACGGATGAAGAATCATTGGCGCTCAGTGTTCTGGCTCTTTTCGATTCCGCCGCCCGCAAGCCGATGGTGGAAGCCGCGGGGCGGGTGATTGCCGCGCGAAAGGGCGTCCTCGAGAACACCTGGACGATTTTGCGTCAGGCGCTGCCCGGCACATGACGCGTCTCTGGCGTCAGGCCGCCGTATCAAGCCAAATCGTCACCGGCCCGTCGTTGACCAGCGATACAGCCATGTCAGCCCCGAACCGCCCGGTCGCCACGTCGATGCCAAGTCCGGTCAGTTCGCGGGCCAGCCGCAGGTAAAGCCGCTCGCCGGTCTCCGGTTCGGCCGCCGTGGAAAACCCCGGTCGGTTGCCGCGCGATGTGTCGGCGGCAAGGGTGAACTGGCTGACGACCAGTGCCGCTCCTCCGGTATCCAGAAGGGACCGATTCATCCGGTCCTCGTCATCTCGGAAGATCCGGAGTTTTGCGATCTTTCCCGCCAGCCTCACGGCGGCTTCCTCGTCGTCGTCCTGCA
This sequence comes from uncultured Silicimonas sp., assembly GCA_964601395.1. Lineage (GTDB taxonomy): Bacteria > Pseudomonadota > Alphaproteobacteria > Rhodobacterales > Rhodobacteraceae > JAVJUV01. The sequence goes on from CAZRNL010000014.1 coordinate 15,500, forward strand.
TCGCACAGGCCAGGATCAGAAGTCCCGGGCCAATCTCTCCCACGGTCTCGCCTTGGACAACAACGTCGGCGCGGGTGACGCGCTGGATCAGTGCTCTCACAGTTCACTCCGGAAGGGCGGGTTCGCGCCCGCGCGGCTGACAGTCACTGCCGCAGCGCGGGCCCCCAGTTCAAGCGCCGCTCGGACGGTGTCTTCATCGAGCTCGGCGACAGCGGCCTTGTTCAGGACGCAAGCATCGTTCAGGGACGCAAGTACACCTGCGTTGAACGTATCGCCTGCGCCGACTGTATCGACCACGGCAACTCTGCGAGCAGCGACGGTAACGGCATCCGATGACGTATAGCCGGTGACACCTTCGCCACCCTTGGTGATGCAGACCAGTTTGGCGCCGCCGGAAAGGATTTCACGCGCCGCTGCCTCAGTATCGTGGTGTCCGGCAAGCCAGGCAAGATCCTCGTCGGACAACTTCACGATATCGGCCAGAGCCAGCATCCGGGCAATCCGAGCCCGGTAGGCGGCCTCGTCCCTTATGAACCCGGGGCGGATGTTCGGGTCGATCATCGTGACCCTGCTTGCGGCCTCGCGCTTCATCAGCGCCTCGTAGGCGGCGGCGCAAGGCTCGACCACCAGCGAGATTCCACCGAAGAACAGGGCTTCAACGGTATCGTCGAGTTCTGGAAGATCGGCTTCGGACAGCATCCGCCCCGCTGTGTTCTCATCGTAGAACGCGTAGCTCGCGTGACCGTTGGTCAACGTCACAAATGCCAGTGTCGTCGGTCGATCTGACCGGGCCGCAAAGCTGCTATCGACGCCCGAGCCGGCAAGGTTGGCGGTCAGAATTTCGCCGAAGAGATCGGAGGATATCCCGCTGAAGAATCCGACCGGCACGTCCAGACGACCAAGCGCAATTGCCGTGTTGAACACCGCGCCACCAGCATAAGGAGCAAAAGCCTGTTCGCTCGCCTCGGACTGACGTGGCAGCATGTCGATCAATGCTTCACCTGAACAAAGGATCATGCGTGCCTCCTGACTGTCCTTTGGTCAGCCATATTGGGCTTCCGCCGCATCTGCAACCGGCCAGACCTTGATGCGCATCAAGGCGCGTGTCGCATAGATACAGTCATATGTGTTCTGACCAATCGCAAGGAGGACATGCCATGGTCGAGAAAAGCCACACGACAGGGCTTTGGCCCTCGCTCACCGACCCGTTGCGCTCGTTCGGAGCAAGGGTTGCCGAATGGGTCGCGCCTGCGTCGGAAGCGTCCGGGAATGAGGACCATTACAGTATCAGGATCGAGCTGCCCGGCGTCGCGGAAGATGACGTGACGCTTTCAGTCGAGAACGGAGTGGTCACGCTCAAAGGCGAAAAGAAGACCGAGAGGGAGGAGAAAGGTGAAACCTGGTTCTTCTCCGAACGCCAGTACGGCGCCTTCAGCCGCTCGTTCAGGCTTCCTCCTGATGCGGATGAGCGCAATGTGCGCGCCGACATGAAGAAAGGGGTTCTGACGGTCACGGTTCCCAAGGCGAAGGCGTCCGCCAACGACAGCCGACAGGTCAAGATCAACGCTGGCTGACGTCTGTCATTGGCTCAGAGCGTAGAAGTACCCAGCGATTGCGGCGACGATCATTGCCGCAATCACCGCTAAGGCAATCTTCCACGCGGACCACGGGCGTTCGCCCGAGACCGCGCCTGTCTGGCCATTGACGACGAAGCGAAACGACTTGCCACGGTACTTGTAGGCGGCGATCCAGATAGGCACCAGGATGTGCTTGAAGGTGACGTTGCTGACTCTCGTCTCGACGTGATCGACTTGTTGCCGATCACCACCGATATCGAATTTCACGTCCCGCAGAATTTGTCGGTCCATGGCGTCGCGCGCTTCACGGTAGGCGTCAGGAAGCTCGACGGTATAGGCCTCTGACCGGAAACCGGCCAGGTACTCGGGCATGTAGGGCTCGAGGCCTGTCAGGTCCCAGTTGGCGATGCCCGCCCGGAATTTCGCGGGCAGTGCGCTTGAGGCAACGATCAATACATCGTCGAAGAAGCGTGCGACGCGACCCGAGGCCGGCGACCAGCGAACCTTCGCGATGCGAACGGACTGCCGCTGACCGTTTCGGACGACCGTCTGGTTTTCGTAGTAAACAATGCCCCGCTGCCCCCGATAAGTGCTTTTCGTGTCAGCATCGAATGTCCAGCATGGCGTATAGACACCGCTCAGCTTGCGGCCCTTGCGGGCGTATTCGGTCAAGCCGTTCGGTGCGAACCAGAGCGCACCCAACCAGTCTGTCATCGCACCGCGCGCCTCGGATTCGTTCAGCCGGAAAGGAAGAATGGCGCGCGGCTTGATCATGCGCGCAGATCCCGTATCGGTTACGACGGGCGTTGCGCAGAATGGACATTCGGTCGCGTGTATGTCCGCATCGAACTCGACCCGCGCGCCGCAGTTCGGGCATTGCGACACTCGGACAACCTCGATGTCCGGAGCATTCGGAGCGGCATTCAGAGCTGCCTCGAAGTCGAGTTCTGCGATGGCCCCCGAGCGTGCCCAGGGACCGTGCTCGATAAGTTCGGTATTGCCGCAGTGATCGCAGACGAGACGCTCCTGTCCCGGATCGAAGCGCAGATCGGAGCCGCAACTTTCACAGGGAAAGCGATGATCTTCTGCGCTCATCATGGAAGTCCGTGAAGCGCACGGGGTGGGATCGTCCGCAGTGCGCCGTCAAACAGCGCCGAGTGCCGCCAAAGGTGGAGTGCTCCGTGCAGCAACCCGAAGACCAGCAGAACCTTCGAAGCGCGTCCGGTGGCGTCTGCCTGCAGGTCGGTCAGGACAAAGAAGGTCAGGACAGCCAGCGCGATGTAAGGCGCGTGGTGCTGTGCCCGGTGGATCCGCCTCAGCAATCGGTCCAGTTTCGGGCCGCGCCGCGCCATAGAGCCGCATCCAAGCAGCAAAGTTGCGATCCAGCCAAGCGCTGTGTCCGAGCAGAGCCAGATCAGCCAAAGAGCGGCGGCCGGCCCCTCGGTCAGAAGCGCCGCCAGAAGGAAGACGATGCTCCAATGCGCGAGGATGACCTGCCGTCGACCTGTCATTCCGCCCTGATCATCCGCTTCATCGTGCCGTCTTTCTTCACCCACTGGTGCCAGACCGCCATGAGAGCGTGACCTAGCGCGAGGACGACCAAAGCCTGTCCGGCAAGCCCGTGGATATCTCCCACGTCTCGCAATCCGCCCGCCCAGGCGGTGAATCCTCCGATCGGTACTGCGATCATCAGGAGGTACAGCACCCTGTGTCCCCACTTTGCGGCCGCGACCACGGCGGGTGAACCATGGGGTTCGGGTGCTCCGTTCCGTATGCGCACCACGACACGCCAGAGCACGAAAACCAGAGCCAGCATGCCAAGGACTGTGTGCGGGGTGGGGCTACCAATTCCAACAGTGCCGGATTCGATCTTCTGGCGGAGCGCCTGTCCCATGTTCTCATGGGTGAAAAAAGCGCCGGCAATCAGAAGAGCGATCAACCAGTGAAGGCCGATCTGCAGCCTGGTGTAGCGGGTGGGTTGGGACATGAGCATTTTCCTTGAAGATCCGGGACATGCCTCTTTAACGAAGCTCCGTCAGTTTTGCGGCGGGGGAGGTGGCTGAACGGTGAAAAGCTGCGCCAACTCGGCCACGTCCTCGGCTTTCTTCCAGCCGTCCTGACCCTGCGTCCAGACCCAGCTCTCGCGGGCAAGCTCTCCTCGAGCGGCCATCTGGCCAAGTGTCGCGCGCGAGAACGGACCCGAAGTGTCGCCGCCCTTGGCCA
>CAZRNL010000015.1:0-8630 GCA_964601395.1 uncultured Silicimonas sp.
CTTTCGCCGCATTTCCGTCACCTTCAAGACCCATCTCAATTCGGTAATGTATCGGCAGATGTGGTCTGAGGAGACTGGTATGGTCTACGTTCAGCGATTGCTTCTTCGGACAAGAAGTTCGTTCATTCGGCGAGAAGACGGAACTGCCACCGTAGAAGCCGTGCTGTGGCTTCCGATCTTTATGGCGGTCTTCGGCCTGATGGTCGATGCCTCGATGATCTTCAACGGCCAGTCCAAAGTGCTGCGTGTCATCCAGGACGGGAACCGCAACATGTCGATCGGACGGTTCACGACCGATGCCGAGGTCGAAACTTATATCACGACCGAACTTGCAAGGTTCGGGATCACGCCCTCGGTGATCGATGCCACGTCCGACGGCAATGTTGTGCTGACGGTCGTGACCGTCCAGGCCAGCGAGATGCAAATTCTGGGCTACTTCAATTCGCTTCTGAATCTCAACATCGAAGTATCCGCCGCCCATGTGCTCGACAGCGCCGACCCGTCTTCGTTCACATCATTGGTCCCTACGTCATGATGCGCCTTGGAAAACGTCGATTTCTGCGCCGCGAAGACGGCACCGCAACCGTCGAGACGCTGCTTTGGTTCCCGTTCTTCATCTTCGTCTTCGGACTGATGTTCGACGCCGCGATGATCTTCTACACCCAATCACGGATCGTTCGCATCATCCAGGAGGGAAACCGGGAGTACTCGATCGGCAATCTGGCCGACCCCGCTGCGACCGAGACCTACATCGAGACCGCGCTTTCCAGCATCAACGTCACCGCGACGGCCGCATCCCAGGTGACTGCGGGCGTGGTGACGACGGTGGTATCGGTTCGGGCGCCCGAGCTAGACCTTCTCGGCTTCTTCTCGGCCATCCGTAACCTCGAGTTCAACGTATCGTCCTATCAAATGATCGAAAACTGTGAGACCTGAGTCATGACTTCCCGCGTTCTGCTTACCCGTTTCATCCGCAAGTCCGATGGCGCTCTCACCGCCTTCGGTCTTTTCCTGACACTCGCGATGATCTGTGTCGGCGGTCTTGGCATTGATGTCGCGAACGCCGTCATGGTCAGAACGCATCTCCAGATCGCGGCGGATTCCGCCGCCCACGCCGCCCTTGTCGCCCGCGAATACCGGACCGAGGACGAAGCGAAGGCCGTCGGGGTGCAGGTTGCAAGATTCACGATGCCCCAGGAGAAATTCGGAGACACCATCGTTGCGGATGACATCCAGTTCGGAACGTGGGATGCCGCGAGCCGGACGTTCACGCCCGTCGCCGGATCGGACGAGGCGGTTCTCGTCAACACGCAGCGGCTGTCAGGTCGGTCCAACGCTGTCACCACCTACTTCCTCCGGTTCGTCGGCCTGAACAGCATGGACGTCGTCAGCCAGTCGGTGTTCGAAACGTACTATCCGACCTGCTTCCGCGAGGGTTTCGTGGCCGAAGAGCTGGTCGATGTGCAGTCGAACAATACATACGGCAATGGCTTCTGCATCCACTCGAACGACCATGTCGAGATCAACAACGGCAACACTTTCATGGACGGCACCATCGTGTCGATGCCGGACGAACGCGATTTGGTTGTGCCCAACTCCGACCCCACGTCCAATCCCGGCCTCTACGACGCTCTGAGGTCAGGCTCCTACCGGTTCCGCATTCTCGACCGGATCGACGACATCATCGCCTATGTGGACGACCCGACCACCAGCTACTACCGCAGCGACTATATCGACCTCGACCCCATCACCGGCGTTCCACCCGCCAGGATCACGCTGAACAGACGTGACCGCCTCGACGAGACGAACTGGACTTCAGGTGCGATTCACGAAGTGACCTGCACGGCCGCCAATCAGTCCGTTTCGATCCCGGCAAATACGATTTTGACGAAAGGCATCCTGATCACCAACTGCAAGGTAGTGTTCGGTGCCAATTCCGAAATCCGTGACATCATCCTGATCAGCACCTCTACGGCAGCGGACGCTTTTGGCGGTGCTGCGGGTGCCACGATCGGGCGGGACGACGGTTGTGCCGCAGGTGGCGGCGCGCAGCTTGTCACCTTGGGCGGAATGAATTTTCCGGCGGACCTTCAAATCTACGGCGGACAATTGATTGCGGCCGGGGACATCTCCTTCGCGGCGCGTCCTGACGGGATCGAAGGCGTCTCGATTGTCTCGGGGGGAACCATCGACGGGTCTTCCCTGATCAACGTCGGCTTCTGCGGCGGTGCCGGAATGGAAAACAACTTCATGGCCGAATTCTTCCGCATGGCGACCTGACGGGCTCCGCCGGAACCATCGAGCAAAAAACAAGGGGCCCGGCGCATCGCACCGGGCCCCAATTCTTGCGCGGCGGCGAAAAGTCCTAGAACCCCAGCGTTTCCATCTCGGACGCCAGCCGGCGCAGCGTTCCCTCGTTCCGGCAGTAGGACGGGATACCCGCCTCGCCAACCGCCAGATGGCTCTCGCAGGCCTCGACCGCCGAGCAGCCCGTGCAAGCCAGCACCGCGTCGTTGTACTCCTCGGGCGTCAGAAGCCCGACCTGAACGCTCAGAACGGGATCGGCACCATTCTGGTGCCCCATCCGGTTCATCAACGCTTCGTGACGTTCAAATCGTCCTGAATGTTTCATGGTCCGTTCTCCCTTGCTGGGTCGAACCATGGGGAGATAACTATCGGATTTCTCTGATCTGGATCAAAAATCAGCCGCCGATGCTTTGCCGGACGATGCGGATCCGGTCGGCGTTCGGCGGATGGGTGCCAAGGAAACGGTCACCCGGATCGGCTGCATCCTGGAAGTAGAGTACTCCACGAAGGGGATCGTATCCCGCCCGAAGCGCGATGCGCGCGCCAAGCGAATCCGCCTCCAGTTCGAAACCCTTGGAGAAACGCCGCGCGCCGAACGTCCCGCCGATATTCTGGGCCAGTTCGACTCCGGATGTATCGAGCCCGGCGATGGACCCGATCACCGCGCCCAGGATGGCGCCGGTTTGCGCGGATGTCTGGGTCTGAGGGATGTGGCCCTGGACATGGTGCGCGGCCTCGTGGCTCAGCGCAAAGGCCAACTCGTCCCGGTTCTTCATCTCGCCAAGCAGCGCCACGGTGAACCCGATCACCGGGCGTCCCGAGCGGTCCAGCGTCTGGTAGGCGTTCGGCGGCAGACTTGAATCGGGGTCGATCAGGATGCTGAAGTCGCAATTATAGCGCGGTTGCATCTCGCGACAGGTCTGTTCGGCAACCGGTTCGACGCGCGCCACGACAGCGCGGAAATCGGCCAGCGTCTGAGGACTGCCCGAGCGCGTAACTTGCGGAAGTGGTTCAAATGAGCCGGACGGCGGTTGTTGGCTGACCTCCATGCATCCGGTCAGCACGGCCAGCGCGGCACTTGCAACGGCAATTGGTTTCAACACGGTTTTCAACTCGTTTCTTTTCTGCTCGCGTACAGTTTGTGGCAAACTCCGGCCAAGCGCAACGGCTGCCGGTCATCCGCTGTTTCCCGGCACCTCGATCCAGCCAATTCCCGCTTGTGGAGACACCGCGAAGACGACACTCTCACGGACATGTTCACGATCGAGCACGATTTCGACGCTACCGTCGTCACCCTCGTCGACGATGCAGCTCCGCATCGTCAGGAAGATATCACCATAACCGCCTTCGAGGATTGCGTGATCATCGAGCAACTCGATCCGAGGACGGACGAGGTTCAGAAGATCACCCTTTCGCTCGGACAACTGGACGACCTTACGGCGGCCCTGAACCTGCCCGAAGGCGTTTATGTTCGCAAGAGCGGCGGCTGATGCTCAGTCCCGTGGCGCTGCCGCCCGTCTCAGCCTGTCATTGATCGCGCGGCCAAGGCCGGTGTCGGGAACTGGTGCCACGGCCAGGCGCGTGACGCCGCGAGCGTCTGTTTCGTGGAGCGACGAGTAGAGGTTCGCCGCCGCTTCGACGAGATCGCCCTCGGGCGACAGCGAAAGATCCCCCCGGATCGGACCGAAGCCCAGAAGAAACTCCCCGGCTTCGGCGCTGGTCGCGTTCAGACGCACGGTGGCCAGGGGGGCATAGTGCGATTCCAGTTGGCCGGGGGAAATCGGAGCTCCCGTCCGATCCGTTTCGATCCGCAGGTTGCCGGGGTCGGCGACATAGGCACCCTCGCGCAGCAGCGTCGGCTGACCGTCCAGAAATCCCATGATCGTCGATTCAAGTCCTGCTTGCGTCGGACCTCCGTCGAGAACAGCGTCGATCCGCCCGTCCAATCCGCGCAACACATGCGCTGCGGTGGTCGGGCTGATCCGTCCCGATGGGTTGGCCGAGGGACCGGCAACCGGTCCACCGAACGCGCGCAGCAACTGAAGCGCGACAGGAGCCTTCGGCACTCGCAGCGCCACACTTTTTTGACCGGCCGTGACAAGCGGTGAGAGATCCGTCCCGTCACGCAGCGGAACTACGATGCTGAAGGCGGCGGGCCACTCCGCACCGACCCACTGGCGCGCCTCTTCGTTCAGAACGCCGTAGCGTTCCGCCATCGCAAGGTCGGGCACATGCACTATGAGCGGGTTGAAGGCGGGGCGTCCCTTGGCCTCGAAGATCCGCGCAACCGCCCTCCCGTTGCGCGCGTCGGCCCCAAGGCCGTAGACCGTCTCTGTCGGAAACGCGACAAGGCCACCTGCGCGCAGCAACTCCGCCGCTGTGGCGATACCATCCGGGTCTGCGGAAAGCCGTAAGGTACTGATTGAAGTCCCGGTCATCTGTGACGCTGCGTCCCGGTTGTAGGCCCCGCCTCTGGCCTGCATGCTGCAAGTCTTGAAACACCCGATACCGCCCGGCATTCCGATTGCCAAGCCGCCCACTGGAGCCACTCGATGTCTTTCGCCTCTCCCGTCTCTGAAATCCGTTTCATCCTGGATCACATTGTCGGGTTCGACGCCGTAGCCGACACGGAACGCTTCACCGAGGCCACACCGGACACGGTGACGGCGATCCTGACCGAGGCGGGGCGCATGTGCGACGAGGTCTTGGCTCCGCTGCAACGCGCGGGCGACCTGAATCCGGCGCGACTGGAGAATGGCATCGTGCGCACTTCGCCGGGCTTTGCCGAAGGCTTCCGCGCGATTGCAGAAGGTGGCTGGATCGGCCTGACAGCCAATCCCGAATACGGCGGACTTGGATTGCCGGTGGCGCTGGGAACGGCGTTGAACGACATGATGTCGGGAGCCTGCCTGTCGCTGCAACTGAACCCGCTCCTGACCCAGGGTCAGATCGAGGCGCTGCAAGCCCACGCCGGCGACGCGCTGAAAGACATCTACCTGCCGAAACTGATCTCTGGTGAGTGGTCGGGGACGATGAACCTGACCGAACCGCAGGCCGGTTCGGACGTCGGAGCGCTTTGCTCGAAAGCCGAACCCAACGGCGACGGAACCTACGCCATCACGGGCCAGAAGATCTTCATCACATGGGGCGATGCCGACTTCATGGCGAACGTCTGCCATCTTGTGCTGGCGCGGCTTCCCGATGCCGCAGAAGGGACCAAGGGCATCAGCCTGTTCATCGTTCCGAAGTTCATTCCCGACGGCGAGGGAAATACGGGCGAGAGAAACAGCCTGCGCGTGGTCAGTCTCGAGCACAAACTCGGCATCCACGGATCGCCCACGGCCGTGATGGAATACGACGGCGCGACCGGCTGGATGGTCGGCGAGGAAAACGGCGGCATGGCCGCGATGTTCACCATGATGAACAACGCCCGTCTCGGCGTCGGCGTGCAGGGCATCGGCGTGGCCGAAGCCGCATATCAGCACGCCCTTGCCTATGCGCGCGACCGCAAACAGGGCAAGGTCGGCGGGACGGGTACGATCATCGAACACGCCGACGTGCGCCGAATGGTGACAGCAATGAAGGCCGATATCTTCGCAGCCCGGTCCATCGCCTTTGCCTGCGCCGCCGCCATAGACCTGGGCCATGCCAGAGGAACCGCGGAATGGAAGGCGCGGGCGGCGTTCCTGACCCCCATCGCCAAGGCCTTCGGCACCGATACCGGCATTGCCGTGGCGGATCAGGGGGTGCAGATTCACGGTGGCATGGGCTTCATCGAGGAAACCTCGGCGGCACAGTTCCTGCGCGATGTGCGGATCACCTCGATCTATGAGGGCACCAACGGTATCCAGGCGATGGACCTTGTCGGCCGCAAGATGATGGACGGAGGCGATGCCGCGTACCGATTGCTCGACGAGATCGAAGCGGGCGCCGAAGCGGCACGGGGAACCCTGCCCGAGCTCGCCGAAGCCGTTTGGAGCGCCGCCGAGACCCTGCGAGAAACGACGGAATGGCTGGTCGCGCAGCCTCTCGATGACCGGTTTGCGGGCGCTGTGCCCTATCTTCGCGCGTTTGCGCGTGTGCTTGGCGGATACTTTCACCTTAAGGCCGCGATGGTCGATGGCGGTGTCCGGACGGCGCTTGCCCGCTTCTACCTCATGCGGCTGCTGCCCGAGCACGCCGCGCTTCTGGCTCAGGTCCGCGAGGGCGCGGCGGGACTTTACGATCTTTCTCCCGACGATCTTGCCGCGTGATGGAAGGCTCCATCCGCCGCATCCGATACCCGGTCGAGACGCCGCCCGCGCATGGCGAGGCAACCGAGATCTGCGAGGGCATTCTCTGGATGCGCATCCCGCTTCCGATGGCGCTGGACCATGTGAACGTCTACGCGCTTGACGATGGCGATGGCTGGACGATCGTCGACACCGGCACGGACACGCGCAAGACCCGCGCCATCTGGGAGGCACTTCTTGCCGGACCGCTTGCGGGACGCCCCGTTCGCCGCCTTATCGTCACCCACCACCATCCCGACCACATCGGGCTGGCAGGGTGGTTTCAGAGCGATCATGGCGCGGAACTGATCACGACCTGCACTGCCTGGCTTTTCGCCCGGATGCTGTCGCTCGACGTGCAGGACCGGCCAACCAACGAAACCATCACTTACTGGCGTGGTGCCGGGATGGAGGCAGACCTTCTGGCGCGTCGCGCGAAAGAGCGCCCGTTCAACTTCTCCGACATACTCGCACCGCTGCCGCTTGGCTTCAGCCGCATCCGCGACGGCGATACCCTCACAGCCGGAGGTCGGAACTGGCGTGTCCTGACCGGACACGGTCACGCCCCCGAGCACGCGACCTTCTGGTCCGAAGATCAGACGACCGTGATCGGAGGTGACCAGCTCCTGCCGTCGATATCTCCCAACCTTGGCGTCTACGCGACCGAACCGCAGGCCGATCCCGTCGCAGATTGGATGGAAAGCTGTCTGCGCTTCCAGTCCCTTGCCGATGACACCCGGCTTGTCCTGCCAGGGCACAAACTACCGTTTACGGGACTTTCCACCCGCCTCGATCAACTGATCGACAACCATGACAGCGCCCTTCGCCGCCTCGAAGACCACATCGCCGAGCCGAAGACGGCCGTCGAGTGTTTCCAGCCGCTATTCAAGCGCCAGATCGGAGAGGCCAAATATGGCCTCGCTCTTGTCGAAGCGGTGGCGCATTGCCTTCATCTATGGCACGCTGGACTCGCAACCCGCGACCAGCGAGAGGACGGCGCCTGGCTTTGGCAGGCGACGAAGTAACCGATGGACGACAAGATCGAAACCGCGGCGGAACATGAGGAAGCGGCGGTTCTGTGCTTTGGTCGAGCAGCACACTCCAACCCCGAGCAAGGTCCGACGCCCGAGCAGCAACCCCTGCCGGAAGCGATCGCCCGCAAGCCAATAAGCCAGAAGAGCAGCGCCGAGTGGGCCTATGAGCGCCTGATCCTCTACATCAGGAATTTCGAGAAGACTCTCGATGACGAGCACGAAATCGCGATGGGTTTTACGGACACCGGCGGAGGCTTTCTACGGATCGAAGGGCTTGGCTACTTTGATCCCGACATCGTGACCTTTTACGGAATGGACCAGACAGGCGCGCGGGTGCAACTGGTTCAGCACGTCAGCCAATTGAACGTTCTGCTTCGCGCGATGCCGAAGGCCGTTGAGGCCAGCGAGCCAAGGCGGATCGGGTTCGAACTGGCGAAGGCGCTGGACGCCGATTGAGACGCTATTCAGCGGCTTCCAGGTCTTCGGCTCGGTCTCGGCCGGCCAAATGGACTGCATCCTTCAGCGCGGGATCGGTAATGGCATCGTAAAGCGCCCGGTACTCCGGGTCGGCAAGGAGATTTGCGATGCGCGCCCGGTGCCAGTCTGCGGCGTCGGCATGCAGACCCGCAAGGACCGGGTCTGCCGTGAGGCTCTCAAGCACCCGGCGGGCTTCCGGAATCTGTGTATGGATGCTGGTGTCGGTCTCTGTCGCGTAGTTCCGCTCGCTCCAATATGCCAGCCCCTGATCCTGATCCACGTGGTTGATCCGTCCCCGTTGTCGCTTGACGAGGAAACTTTCGGCGGACCGGAGGATATAGTGGTTCAGCGTCACAAGGTTGTAGCCGATGGACGCCTTCCGAGAGAACCAGGCAGTATTCTTGACGGTCTTCTCCGGCATGACGCGACCCGATCCATTGACCCAGCGGATCGCGTCCGGATCGCTTGTATCGATGTCCAATGGCCGGTGAACGCCCAGTTTCTCGTATGGCGCGCTTCGGTGGACAAAGCTCTTGAAACC
>CAZRNL010000015.1:8640-19089 GCA_964601395.1 uncultured Silicimonas sp.
GCGGCAGGTAACGCGGAGCGCAGGCGGTGAAGGCTTCGGTGATCCAGCGGTCCTCGTAAGTTTGCTGACCCCGGCTTCCGAACAGCCGCCAGGTCATCGAGACGATATTCGGGTCGCCCATTCGCGCGAAGAGATCCGGCAACGTGCGCTGCCCTTCGTGGATGGTGATAAACTCGTCGACGTCGATGACGCCCACCCAGTCGGCCTCGCGGACCACGGCCTGACCTATGGCGTCATTCAGGGCCCCGCGCTGAGGTTTCTGGCCCGCCTCGTGGTCGAACGGATTATCCAGTCGCGTGACGTGGCCGAGCTCCTGCAAGCGGTCGAGGATGGCGTTGGTCGGATCGTCGCAGTCGTTTGTGTAGACGAGGAAATGCGTGACCCCGATGGCCAGGTGATGCGCGATCCATTCGAGGATGAAGGCGCCTTCGTTCTTCATCGAAGTGACTGCGACGATGCTGCGTGCCGGCAGGTTCGCGGACAAGGGTGCCAACATCGGATGGCGCGGTTCCACGCGGTCCAGCAAGGCCCTGAAAGCATGTTCGTTTTCCTGGCCAAGCAGGATCAGATCCCCAAGCATGTTGCGGGGCCGGTCCTCGCGGTCATCATTCATGGTGATCTGCGGGTCGCGTTTGCCTGTGTCCTCGGCCTTCGCGTGCGGCGAAAGACCGGCTTCCGTCTTGCGCCAGCGGTCCGAAACGGGCGCGCGGGCAATCTCGGCTGGCTCCAGTTGGTGCGACAGTGGATCTCGCGAGATGTGACCCAACAAGTCGCGGAACCCCTCGCTTTGGCGCAACAGAGAGATCCTGTCGCGGTGCCAGGTCACCGCCTTGTCGTGCAGGTCCGACAACCGCGGATCGAGCGCGAAGATGCGGCGCACCGCCTCGGCGCGCCCGAGATGTGGCAGGATCGAAAGATCTTCGTCGTCGTTCCGGTTGTAGAGGTTCCAGTAATCTATCCCCTGGTCGCGCGCGATGTGATTGGTCCGGCCACGGTCGCGCTTGACCAGGAAACTTTCGACAGACCGGACAGCGTAGTGGTTCATGGTCACAAGGCCGTAGCCGACACTTTCAGTGGTCGAGCGCCAGCCATCGGAGACGTAGGCCTCCGGCATCTGGCTGCCTGACCCGTTGGTCCAGTGCGGCATTGCCTCGGCCGTTGGGTCCAGCGGACGGTGTACGCCAATGCTGCCGAAGGGTGCGCCGCGGCGAACGATGGTCTTGAACCCCCAGTTCTGGTGCGGTTTTCTGACGCGTAGCGGTGCGCAGCGGGTGAATTGCGCGGCAATGGGGCGATCTTCGTATTCCAGCACTCCGCCACACCCGAAGAACCGCCAGGTCATCGACAAGAGATCGGGATCGCCCGCTGCCTCGAAAAGGGCCTTCAGGGTGCCGTCGCCAGCATGGACGTTGATATACTCGTCCACATCCATGACGACATATGCATCAGCCGATCGCAACCGTGGATGAGTACTCGCCATCGCAAGAGCCACGCGCTGTGGTCGGTCGCCGGGTTCGACGGGATTGTCGACGCGGGTGACAAGGCCGCGTTCGGCAAGGGCATCCAGGATCTCGCAGGTCGGGTCGACGCAATCATTGGTGTAGACCAGGAAATGCGTGATCCCGACCGATAGGTGAAAGGCCACCCAATCAAGAATGAACGGGCCCTCGTTCTTCATGGTGGTGACTGCGACCACATCTTCGAGGGGTCGGATCGCTCCGATCGGACGGATCGCAGCCGAGGGACGAGCGATGCCGCTCACCGCCTCTCTGTAGACACGGGCGAAAGGGTGATCACGGTCCGGCGCGGGGCAGTCCCGCAAGGGCGCCTCGCAAGGGTCGATCCGGTGCTTTTTCAAAAGCTGGCCCATCAGGCTATCCGGGTCCGGCAGGCCACGGTCGCGCTCAGCCATCCGCTTGCGGATACGGCGGCCGTAAAGGTGGATAGACCGGGTGTCGCCGGTGATTGCCTCGGAGTGGTCAAGACCGGGCAGAAGCAACCTGCGGCGCTTGGCGAAGCTGTAGGGATATAGTGCCACTTGCGGCAGGGCCCGCGCGATTTCACCCGTCTCGCCCAGGAAATGAGTGATCGCGTGCGGTCCCCAGACGCCCCAGGTCTGTTCACTGACGTGGATCGGAGTGCCCGCTTGTCGTGCCCCTTCCATCTCGCGCTTGCGCCACGGCTTCTCCCACGGCGGAATGGCAAACTCGTCGCGGGTGAAATCCAGAAGTGCGGCCAGCGTCGGGCTGTCGGGCGGAAGACCGAGGACGCCGCCGTTCACGTGCGTGTCACTTTCCCAGCCGTAAAGATGACCCTCGCGCGGGTGAAACGGCTGATGGCAATAGGCGTCCGTATCGGCCCAGATCAGCCGGTCGCCGCGTTCGAGGAGGCGATAGCGGAACAAATCCGAATGCAGCGCCGGCGATCCGGTGCGTTCGTGCACGAGAAATCCGGCCTCGGGCAGGATGTCGATCGCGTCGCGCTGCTCGACCCCATCAGGGACGGCTCCGATAGGCTCGTAGCTGTAGAGGACGACGTGGTGGCCCTCATCGAGGAAGGACTGGACGCAAAGCTGCTCGAGGAAGCTCAGGCTTCCCCGCATCCACAGCATTGCAATCTGGTAGTCCATGCGCCCCCCGCCCGCTTTTGGCCGGATGCTATCCGACCCGAGCGAAGGACGCCACCGGATCAGCCGATCGGAAGACGGCTTTCCGCAATCTCGACAAACCATGAGCAGCCGAACGGGATCGCTTCGTCGTTGAAGTTGTATTCCGGATTGTGGACCATCGCGGTGTCGCCGTTGCCGACAAGGATATAGGCGCCGGGACGCGCGTTCAGCAGGAATGCGAAGTCCTCGCCCCCCATGATCAAGGGCGCGTCTTCGCATCCACCCGAAACTTTCCTGGCGGCGTCGATGGCGTACTCGGTTTCGGTCTCGGCGTTCACCATGACAGGGTAATTCCGCTGGTACTCAATGGTTGCCGTGCACTCGAAGGCCGCAGCAGTGTGCGTGACGATGGTCTTCAGCCGTTCTTCCGCCAGGTCGTGCGTTTCGGGGTCGAGTGTACGCACGGTTCCCCGCAAAGCGACCCTCGCCGGGATCACATTGAAGGCGGTCGACGAGGTGATGAACGACGTCACCGAGACCACCACCTGTTTCACCGGGTCGACGTTCCGGGACGCGATGGTCTGCAGCGCGGTCACAATGTGGCTGGCGGTCACCGTCGGGTCCAGCACCTCCTGCGGCTTGGCGGCGTGCCCGCCCTTTCCCTCGACCACGATGTCGAAGACGTCGGTTGCCGCGAAGAACGCGCCCGCCCGGATTGCGAATGTGCCGATCGGACGACCCGGCCAGTTGTGCATGCCGTAAACCTCGTCGATCCCGAAACGGTCCATCATACCGTCCTCGACCATCTCACGACCGCCGCCGCCGCCTTCCTCGGCGGGCTGGAAAATCACCGCGACCGAGCCATCGAAGTTGCGGGTTTCGGCAAGGTAACGCGCCGCACCCAGCAGCATCGCGGTGTGACCGTCATGGCCGCAGGCGTGCATCTTGCCCGGCACCTTCGAGGCATACTCGACGCCGGTCGCCTCTTCGATCGGCAATGCGTCCATGTCGGCGCGCAAGCCCACCGTCCGGCCCGATCCATTGCCGCGACCCTTGATGATGCCCACGACCCCTGTGCGTCCGATGCCGGAGACGACCTCGTCGCACCCAAATTCCTTCAGCTTCTCGGCCACGATCCCCGCGGTGCGGTGCACATCGAACAGCAATTCCGGGTTCTCGTGGAAATCGCGCCGCCAGGCGGTGATTTCTTCCTGAAGTTCTGCGAAACGGTTGCGAACGGGCATGAGGGGCTCCTTGGGACTGGGTACTGCGGCAGCATAGACCGTCTGGTGGAATGCAAAAGGCCGCGCAGCGATGGCGCGGCCTTCCGGTGTGAACCTGTTGCCGGTCAGGCGCGGGCGTTGCCCACCAGCTTCCAGACCGCGGGCAGAAGAAGTGCTGCAAGAGCCAACTTCATTGCGTCGCCGATCAGGAAGGGCGTCATGCCCCAGGTCTGCGTCTGGTCCCAGAGCGATCCGTAGGTCGCGACGTCCAGTTTGCCGGTAGTTTCGATCCAGAACGAGAGCCACGCGAGGCCTGGAACATAGAGGATCACGTTGCCGATCAGCATGGCCAGTGCCATCAGGACGACAGACCGATCCCAACCACGCCGAGCCAGAAGACCCATCGCGCCGATCGCCAGAATGTAGCCTGCGAGGTAACCACCGGTAGAACCGGTCATGTAGGACAGGCCATTCAGTTCAGCACTCGAGCTTTGGAAAACGTCGAACCCGAGTGCGCCGACGAGCATGTAGCCGAGGATGGTCGCAAGGCCGAGGCGCGCGCCGTAGGCAGCACCAATGGTCAACACCGCGAATGTGCCGAGGTTCACCGCAACCGGCGATGGCGGCACAGCCAGCTTGATCTGCGCGGCGAGCGTCAGCAGTGCGATTCCCGCGACGATGAGAACAGCGCGCTTCAGCCATACTTGGCTGCCCCGCCCGTTCAGGAAAAGGTCACTCAGGACCGGACGTTCCGCGAGAGTGGACATTGTAGGAGCTCCCCTTCTTCCGTGATTGCCGCGTTGCGGCGGTTATCGCACCGGCGCGAGGTGCTGGCAAGCGCCGAGGACGATGAAGGCTCCTGAGTCTACTGTTGATAAAGACTTTCCATCACATAGCTTTTCTTCGGCCCATCGACCCGCCAGACCGATTTCCACGCGCGAAGATCGTCGAAATCATAGGACACCTCGTATCGGTCGGGCGGACAGAGATAGGTCGTCTCGGGATGCGCCACACCGATCGGGATTGTGTGAAACGACCGCATGTCCCCGAAAAGGACCTCGATGCGCCCATTTTCGAGTGTCCAGACATATCGCCTTGTGGCCTTCAGAGCAGGCTGACCCGGCAAACCGCTCAGCGTCCCCTCCTCGTCATGGACAAGCCGCTTTCCCGAACGCGAGAAGACCGCCGTGCCGTCAAAACGGTTCTCCGTACCATCCTGATGGACGATAAGGCGCGTCAGTCTCCAGCGTCCCTCGAGCACGCTCAATGAGTGCAGTCCCGCCACGATCAAAGCCGAACGTGCATTCCGGTGGAACGATCCATCCGAACCTGCCGCAAGTCGCAGTCTCCTTGTCCTTGTTCCTGCCGAAGCGCCAGTCTATGCACTGCCGCGACAAGACGAAAGGCCCTGAGATGATCCCGCGCTATTCCCGGCCCGACATGGTCGCCATCTGGTCGCCCGAGACCAAATTTCGCATCTGGTACGAGATCGAGGCTCATGCTTGCGACGCGCAGGCAGACCTCGGCGTCATCCCACGCGCCAATGCCGAGGCTGTCTGGAAGGCGAAGGACACGGAGTTCGACGTCGCGCGAATCGACGAGATCGAGGCTGTCACCCGTCATGACGTGATCGCCTTCCTGACTCATCTTGCCGAAATCATAGGCAACGACGAGGCGCGCTTCGTGCACCAGGGGATGACGTCCTCGGACGTTCTGGACACCACTCTGAACGTCCAGCTGGTGCGCGCCGCGGATATCCTGATCAAGGATATGGAAGATTTGCTTGCGGCGTTGAAGAAACGCGCCTTCGAGCACAAGATGACGGTTCGCATCGGACGCAGCCACGGTATCCACGCCGAGCCCGTTACAATGGGCCTGACTTTCGCCCGCTTCTATGCCGAGATGGACCGGGGGCTGGTTCGGTTGAAGAACGCGCGGCAAGAGATTGCGACCGGTGCAATTTCCGGCGCAGTGGGCACGTTCGCTAACATCGACCCGGCGGTCGAGGCCCATGTTTGCGAGAAGTTGGGCCTGACGCCCGAGCCGATCAGCACACAGGTGATCCCGCGCGACCGGCACGCCATGTTCTTCGCGACGCTCGGTGTCATCGCATCCTCGATCGAGAACGTGGCGACCGAGATCCGCCACATGCAGCGTACCGAGGTTCTCGAGGCGGAAGAATTCTTCTCGAAGGGGCAGAAAGGGTCGTCCGCCATGCCGCATAAGCGCAACCCGGTCCTGACTGAGAACCTGACGGGCCTTGCGCGGCTGGTCCGGTCCGCTGTCGTGCCTGCGTTGGAGAATGTCACGCTCTGGCACGAGCGCGATATTTCGCATTCGTCGGTCGAGCGCGGGATCGGGCCGGATGCCACCATTCACCTTGATTTCGCGCTCGCGCGACTGACCGGCGTGATCGAGAAACTGGTGATCTACCCGGACAACATGCTGTCCAATCTCAACAAGTTCCGGGGTCTTGTTCATTCTCAGCGCATGTTGCTTGCGCTGACACAAAAAGGCGTCTCCCGCGAAGACAGCTACAGGCTTGTGCAACGCAACGCAATGAAGGTCTGGGATCACGGCGCGGATTTCATGGAAGAGCTGAAGGCGGACCCAGAAGTGACGGCGGCGTTGTCCGAGGTCGAGATTGAGGACAAGTTCGACCTTGGCTACCATACCAAGCATGTCGATACGATTTTCCAGCGAGTATTCGGAACGTCCTGACGTTCACAAACTGCCTGTTTTCTCTCCTTTGACGCGAGGGTAACTCGTGCTATCTTCCTTTGCACGACGACCAAGGAGAGACCTATGAAGCCGAAATTCTTCCTCGTTGCTCTGGCTTTCGCCATGTCGCCTGGCCTTGCTTTGGCTGCCTGTTTCGACGGCCATGCGAAAGAAGACATCGTGATGTCCTGTGCGGCAGGCACGGTGTACGATGCCGACACGCAGGCCTGCGTGCCTGACACGACAAGCTGAATTCTTTTTCCCGAGTGTGCGGAAAAGGGCGGTCCAGATGGGCCGTCCTTTTTCGTTCCGGCCGTCGTAACCGAGTAGGCTGGTGTTAACCCGTCGGCTGATAGAACGTATCGGGAACCAGGGGTCACGGATGCCATTCGACACCGACATGCCAGACATGCCACTCGACTTTCCTTCGTCGCAGGCTCTTCGCCTGACACACAGGCAGAAGGCTGCGGTGGTCGTGCGTCTTCTGCTGTCGGAAGGATCGGTTCCGGCGCTGTCGACACTGTCCGAATCCAAGCAGACGCAACTGGCGATCCAGTTGGCGCGCATGTCGCCTGTCGACCAGGCTACCGTTGATGCAGTTCCCGCGGAATTCGTGACCGCCGTCGAGAACATCGGGCTATCCTTTCCGTCTGGACTAGAGAGTGCCCTTGGTCTTCTGGACGGTGTGATCAGCGCCAGCGCGTCGAGCCGCTTGCGCAAGATGGCGCCCATCGCGTTTCGGGGAGACCCTTGGGAAAGGATAGGAAATCTGGAAACAGAACGCCTCGCCTCGGTTCTTGAACGCGAATCGAACGAGGTCGCAGCGGTCATTCTCTCGAAGCTGAAAGTATCGAAAGCCGCGGATCTTCTGGGCATGATCCCCGGCGACCGGGCAAGGCGTATCACCTATGGCGTTTCGCTCACCGGAAGCGTGGCTCCGGACGTCGTCTACCGGATCGGCGTTTCGCTGGCGGAAGAACTTGAAACCCGGCCAGCACGGGCTTTCTCCGACGGCCCGGTAACGCGCGTCGGCGCCATTCTGAACTATGCGCCGGGATCGGTACGTGACGAAATTCTCTCGGGTCTGGACCGAGAGGACGCCGAGTTCGCCCGCCAGGTGCGCCAAGCGATCTTCACATTCGCCAATATCGCCGAGCGTGTTGCCCCGCGCGATATCCCTCGCGTCCAGCGGGATCTCGATCAGAACGACCTAGTGGCCGTTCTGGCCGCAGCCGAAGGCGCAGACCGCAAGGCCGTCGATTTCATTCTCGAGAACATCTCGCAGCGTCTGGCGGAAAATTTGCGCGAAGACGCGAAGGACAAGGGCGCGGTGGCGCAGAAGGATGCCGAAGCGGCCATGCTGCGAATCGTCAACGTCGTGCGACAGCTTGAAACCGCAGGCGAGATCTTCTTCGTAGCCAACGACGAATGACGGCCGCCAACGGAAAGCAAGCGTTCAATAGACGATTCCAATCCCGTGAAAGCGCGGCGACCACCAACCCTGGCTAACGGTCCCTGACTTGTGTCGGGACGTCCTGCGCGCTATCCAGCCGGCACTCAAGACGAGGCAGGACAGGATGGCCGAAGACAGCGACCCCATCGGCATCCGCGACCGACTGGTCGATGTCGGTTCACGGGTTCTTGTCGCATCGGCGCTTGCCATGCCCTACCGGGTACGCGTGCCCTTTGTCGGTTGGGTGACTTCGCGTGTCATCGCACCTCTCGCCGGATGGCGCAGGCGCATCAGGGACAACCTCGCTCTGGTCTTGCCCGATCTTCCCCGATCCGAGGTCGAGCGGATCGTCAGGAACGTCCCCGACAACGTCGGACGCACCCTTATCGAGATCTATTCCGGCCGCGACTTTGTGGACCGAGTCATGGACTCGCCCCTCGAAGGTCCGGGTCTGGGCGCGCTCGAGGCGGCGAAGGATGCAGGGCGACCTATCGTCCTGGTGACCGCCCATATCGGCAACTACGATGCGGCGCGAGGCAAGCTGTCGCGCACTGGCTACCCGATGGCGGCTCTCTATCGTCCTATGGAGAACGCCGCCTTCAACGCACACTACCTGCGCGCCATATCAGGCATAGCGGAACCGCTTTTCGCGACGGATGGACGTGGGATCGCAGGGTTCGTCCGCCACCTGAGGGACAAGGGGATCGTCGCCATCGTCGCGGATGTGGGATCGCGCAAGGCTCCGTTGCTCGAGTTCATGGGAAAGCCCGCGCACACGCCGTTGTCCGCCGCCGAATGGGCGGTGAAGTACGGCGCCGATTTCATTCCGATTTTTGCACTGCGCCAACCCGATGGCCTAACCTTCCGCATCCATGTTGCGGAACCTGTTCCACATGGCGCACCCCAAGAAATGATGCAGCGCTACAACGACACTCTGGAGCAAATCGTCGTGGCCTACCCGGACCAGTGGTTCTGGATACACCGCCGGTGGAAACGCGGACGCACCACCACCTAGCGGCCACACTGCGGGATCAATCCGGCGGACGTCCTTACACGATCTAGCGCATACGCTCCGCACCGAGGATGGCACCGGCGTTCTTTTCCTGAACCAGAACTACCACTGGCGTTGATGCCGGAACGCGGACAGCGGCGGTGTAATCCGACCGGCCGTCCCAGGTGCCGACCACGACCCAGTCGCGAGCGATATTGTAGTGGTTCAGGGTTCGTCCCGCGTTCTCGCCGCGTTTGATTTCGACTCGGGCTTCCGGCGTATAGGTCACAAGCTGGACGATCATGCCGGTGGGCACCGGGCCGCGCGCCGTGGCGACAATCTGCACCCGTTCGCCAGTCCGCGTCAGCTTGACCCCGACAGCCTTCGGCGTATCGATATGTCGTTCGATCTGCTCGGCAAGTTTCATTGGCTTGCTGCCGATAAGGTGATCGGTGCCACCCACCACCATCTGCGGTGTATAGACAGACCGCTGGCCCAAAGCGCGGGCATAGGCACGCTGCCGTTTGGTGAACTCCGGCTTGGCGAAAATGTCCTTCCAGCCGATATAGTCCCAATAGTCCACATGCAGTGACAATGCGATAACGTCGTCGCGGTTGGCGATTTCGCCCATGATGCTTTCGGCCGGGGGACATGACGAACAGCCCTGCGAGGTAAAGAGCTCGACCACAACCGGGCCTTCTGCGGCGGCCACACCGCCAAACGCGGCCCATAACGCCACGGCGCAAGTCAGCATGCGCGATTTCATCGAGCAGTCCTTTTCACTCTCATCCCTCAATCTGCCTAGCCCAGCCACAGGCGATGAGCCAATCAACGTTTTGCGAGACTTGGTTACAAGGGCGTGCGGCACACAGTCCGGTGATCCCGACAATGATCGACACATTTGGTGCACCGTGGTATACTGAATTAAGTCATTCCTCTTGCAGAGCCCTTGTCCAGAAGGATATGCCGGAGCCAAATTCCCTCAACCACGGAGGCCATGGATGCCCATCATCGTCGGTCACGACTCGTCACGAACCAGAAAGACACTCACGGTCGGCGGCGCCAGCGTCGCGTATTATTCCATTCCCGCTGCCGAAGCCGCAGGACTTGGCGATTTCACCCGCCTGCCTGCGTCGTTGAAGGTGGTGCTCGAGAACATGTTGCGCTTCGAGGACGGCAAGACCGTTTCCGTCGATGATATACGTGCATTTGCCGAGTGGGCGAAGCTCGGGGGGAAGAATCCACGGGAAATCGCCTACCGTCCGGCCCGCGTCCTGTTGCAGGACTTCACCGGCGTCCCGGCCGTCGTCGACCTGGCGGCCATGCGCGATGCGATCATCTCGCTCGGCGGTGACGCCGAGAAGATCAATCCGCTCAACCCGGTCGATCTGGTGATCGACCATTCGGTGATGATCGACGAGTTCGGCAATGCGCGCGCATTCCAGATGAACGT
>CAZRNL010000016.1:0-1820 GCA_964601395.1 uncultured Silicimonas sp.
GCGCGCGCTCAACGCTGGTGGCGCAGATAAAGGACGTTGAGCAACAAACCGATGCGCTACTGGATCGGATTGTCGATGCGTCCAGCCCTGCGGTCATCGCAGCCTATGAGGCACGGATCGAAAAGCTGGAGCGGCAGAAGATCAGATTGCGCGAACAAGCCGAAGAAATCGTGCCGCCAAAGGGACGCCTGGAAGAGTTTATCGAACACGCCCTAGCGTTTCTGGCAAACCCTTGGAATCTCTACGAGAAAGGTGAGTTTGCGTTCAAGAGCACGGTGCTCAAACTGGCCTTTGCAGAGCCTTTGCGGTATAGTCGTAATGAGGGTTATCGAACCGCTGAAATAACCTTTCCGTTCAAGGTGTTAGCGGATATTTCAACACAAAAGTGCGGTTTGGTGGAGCCGAGGGGGATCGAACCCCTGACCTCGTCATTGCGAACGACGCGCTCTCCCAACTGAGCTACGACCCCACGACCCGGCGGCATATGGAGGATGCGCGGAAATCTGTCAAGATAGCGCCAGGGGAACCGCCGAAGCACTTGTGACGTTGACATCATGATCCCAGGGAAAACCGCGTGATTTCAGGCCATCTTTTCCGCATCAGGCAAGTCGCCCGCCTCCTGTGGGTGCGCGCCGCCTTGATCTCGGCGCTGGCTTTCGTGGCACCTCTGGTCGCCAAGGCAATGGCGCCTTTGCTGCCGGATTGGGTTCTGGCCAAGATGGATCAGGACACGGTGCGGTCTCTGCTGGATATCCTCGCAAACTCGATGCTGGCTGTGACCACGTTTTCGCTGACCATCATGGTGACGGCGCATCTGGCGGCAGACCGGGGCGCTTCTCCCCGCGGAAATCGGCTCTTGCGCCAGGATGGCCGGACGCAGACCGTTCTGGCCACATTCGTCGGCAGTTTCGTCTATGCGCTTGTCTCGATCGTGATGCTTCAGACCGGAATGGTCGGCGAGCAGTCGCTCAGCGGGATCTACCTGATGACGCTGGTCGTGATCGGACTGGTGATCCTGACGATCCTGCGCTGGATCGGACAGCTTGATGCGCTTGGCAGCATCGAAGGCACCATGAAATCCGCCGAAAAAAGCGCCCGTGGCGCCATCGAGACGCGGCAACAATCTCCTTTCCTCGGCGGCAGGCGACTCGTCCCGGGTACCGTGCCGAACGCGGCCGACGCACTGCTGGCCAAAGCCAGCGGGTATGTCCGCCATGTCGATACCGACGCCATGTCGGAACTGGCGCAGGAGGTTGGGGCAACCATCTTTGTTCGGGCGGTGCCGGGTCGGTTCATCGGCTATGGCGAGACACTGGCCAAGGTGGCCGGTGCGGACCTGACGGATGATCTTGAAGAGTCGCTCCGTGATTGCTTCACGATCCACGCCGAACGCAGTTTCGAACAGGATCCCATCTTCGCGCTGCTTGTGCTGACCGAGATAGCAGACCGCGCCCTCTCGCCCGGCATCAACGACCCCGGCACGGCGCGGGACGTCATCGCCCGGTTGACGCTGATCCTGCAGGACTTCGAAGGCGAGTCGGATCCGGACGAACCGGCCGCACCCTATGTCCACGTTCCGGAACTGGCGCTCGACGATCTCATGCGCGAAGTCTTCGATCCCATCGCACGGGAAGGGCGCAGCCTTCTGGAGGTGCAACTGGATCTGCAAAAGGCCATCGCAATCCTGGCCCGGCATCCCAATACCGCGCTTGCCGATGCCGCACTCGAGATGTCGCAGCGCGCGCTTGCCTATGCCAGGATGGGTCTTGCTCTGGACGGCGATATCGACCGCGTGCGCGCGGCAGCGCCCGCCGATCACT
>CAZRNL010000016.1:1830-18585 GCA_964601395.1 uncultured Silicimonas sp.
AGGCCGGTCGCCAACCAGACGTAGCCCTGTAAAGAAAAACGCCGCTCCCAAACAGGAGCGGCGCTTGTCCCTCGCAAAGGTGCTTTGGTTCAGAAACCAAGGCCCTCGTATTTCTTCTTGAACTTCGAAACGCGGCCACCAGTGTCCATCAGGCGCGACGAACCGCCGGTCCAGGCCGGATGAACCGAGGGGTCGATGTCCAGCGACATGGTATCGCCTTCCTTGCCCCAGGTCGTGCGCATCTGGATCATGTCGCCGTTGGTCATCTTGACGTTGATGACGTGATACTCGGGATGGATATCCTTTTTCATCGGTCCGCTCCTTACGCGTCTGAGCCGGCGAGCGGCTTGTAGTTTGTATCTTCCGTGATACGAGCCGATTTGCCACGGCGCGTGCGCAGGAAGTACAGTTTGGCGCGGCGGACCCGGCCGCGGCGCACAACGGTAATCTCTTCGATATTGGTCGAGTGCAGCGGGAATACCCGCTCGACACCTTCGCCGAATGAAATCTTGCGGACTGTGAACGATCCGGCAATGCCTGCGCCGTTCTTGCGGCTGATGCACACGCCTTCGTAGTTCTGCACGCGGGTGCGCGTGCCCTCCGTCACCTTGTAGCCGACACGGATGGTGTCGCCGGCCTTGAAGTCGGGAATGGTCTTGCCAAGCTCGGCGACCTGCTCGGCTTCCAGTTGTGCGATCAGGTTCATCTGATCAACTCCTATTTTGCCCCGGGTACGTCCCGAGAGGTGTCTCGCCTCAGAGCTCCGCTTGTCTGGGGCCGGATCATGCCGCCCGCCGGAGGTTCAGGTCATCTTTTCTGTCTTCGTTCGCCACAGGCGGGCCCGCCGGCTGATTCAGCCGCGAACCTGCGCCGTATAGGGGCTTGCGGTGCGGCGATCAAGGAAATTCCTGCGGTGTCCGGGCGCAAGGACCGGGACCCTGACGGAGTGGTTAACTGACAGTGCCTTGTGTCAACGAGGCGACCCGTACACAAGCCTCCGAACGGTCGCACCGACGTGATACCGACGCGATACCGACGCGATACCGACGTGATACCGAACGTCCAAATCCACCAATCGGCGCCGGTATGGCCAATTGGTAAACGCAGACCCACTGCGACAGAAGAATATCGTTCTTATTTCTTCGGCTTGC
Organism: uncultured Silicimonas sp.; assembly: GCA_964601395.1. Taxonomy (GTDB): domain Bacteria; phylum Pseudomonadota; class Alphaproteobacteria; order Rhodobacterales; family Rhodobacteraceae; genus JAVJUV01. The sequence goes on from CAZRNL010000016.1 coordinate 2,982, forward strand.
CCTGCCGATCCTGAAGCGCCTGCCACAGATCCGGACGACGTTCCCGTGTCAGCCGTTCGGCTTCCGCCCGACGCCAGCGCGCCACGGCGCCGTGGTCGCCAGACGTTAACACTTCTGGAATGCCGCGTCCTTCCCACTCGGCCGGTCTCGTATACTGCGGATGTTCCAGAAGCCCATCCGAGAAGCTTTCTTCCTCGGCCGATGCCGCATTGCCCAGAACGCCCGGCCGAAGGCGCACCGCCGCATCGATCAGGGCTTCGGCGGCAATCTCGCCCCCGGTCATCACGAAGTCGCCCAGGCTCACTTCCTCGATCCCGAAATGTTCGATCACCCGCTCATCCAGCCCTTCGAACCGCCCGCAGATAAGTGTCACGCCGTCGCAATCTGAAAAGCGGCGTGCCATCTCCTGATCCAGCCGCTTGCCACGTGGACTGAGGTAAACGATCGGCCAGCGCCCCCGGTCATGCGTCGCGTCCCGTTGGGCGAAACGAATGGCCCGACCCATGACATCGGGTCTCAGGACCATGCCCGCACCGCCGCCAGATGGCGTGTCGTCGACGTTGCGGTGCTTTCCCTCGCCAAATTGTCGAAGGTCGATGGGCTCAAGCCGCCAGAGACCATCCTGCAGGGCCTTGCCGGTCAGAGATGCCTCGAGGAACCCGGGGAATGCTTCCGGAAACAAGGTGATGACCCTTGCCGTCCAGGCACCTTTCAGGCGCGGCCGGTCAGTCATCAGCTCGCGCGGTTGCGCCATCGCGCCGATGGCCAGTCTGCCGTGTGATCTCGAAGGCGTGTCGGACATGGCGCGGGGCATACAGGTGCCGCCGCATCTGGGCAAATGAAAAGGCCGGCCCCGAAGGACCGGCCCTGCAAGTTCTCGACCTGTCGAGGCCTCAGTTAGCCTGGCGCGCGAGCGCCGCGGCGTACTCCGGCCCCAGAGCGGAAAGACCCTTGAGGATGTCGATGGCATAAGCCAACTGGTAATCCTCGATCCGAAGCTCCGCAGCTTTCTCGGCGATTGCCTGCTCCTCGAGAATTTGGGTCCGCTCGTCCTCGCTCAGGCTGTCATTCAACAGGCTGCCGCGAAGATCGGCTTCGGTACGACCGGTGCCAGTCGTTTCTTCCTCTTCGGTCGGATCGGCCGGTCGGGGTTGCTGAACGACAATGTCCGGAGACACGCCCAACGCCTGGATCGAGCGGCCGGAAGGTGTGTAGTACCTCGCCGTCGTCAGGCGCATCGCGCCTTCACCCCGAAGAGGCATCACGGTCTGGACCGACCCCTTGCCAAAGGACTTTGTGCCGACAACGATGGCACGGCGATGGTCCTGAAGTGCTCCTGCGACGATTTCGGAGGCCGAAGCCGAACCACCATTGATCAGCACGACCAATGGCTTGCCTTCGGCAAGGTCACCCGGCTCGGCATTGAAGCGGTCGCCATCCTGCGGCTCGCGACCACGGGTCGAGACGATTTCGCCCGCATCCAGGAAGGCGTCCGATACCCGCACTGCCTGCGTCAGAAGTCCGCCGGGATTGTTCCGCAAATCAAGAATGAAGCCGTTGACGTTCTCCATTCCGCCAAGCTCCTCGACCTTCTCCTTAAGCTGGTCGCGCATGGTGGGGAATGTCTGATCGCTGAATGTCGTCAGTCGCAGAACGACCGTCTGGCCTTCGACACGCGACCGAACGGCGGTCAGTTTGATCGTATCGCGGACAATGGAAACATCGAACGGCTCCGCCGATCCTTCGCGGACAATTGTTATGACGATCTCGCTTCCGACCGGACCGCGCATCATTTCCACTGCCTGGTCCAACGTCAGACCCAGGACACTTTCGCCGTTGACGTGGGTGATGAAGTCGCCCGATTCCAGGCCGGCGTCATCCGCCGGAGTGCCGTCGATCGGTGACACGACTTTCACGAACCCTTCTTCCTGCGTCACCTCGATACCAAGGCCGCCGAACTCGCCGCGGGTCTGAACCCGCATCGCGTCGGCGTCATCCGGAGAAAGGTAGGACGAATGGGGATCAAGCGAGGTCAGCATGCCGTTGATGGCCGCCTCGATGAGTTCACTCTCGTCGACTTCTTCGACATACTGGGCGCGGATGCGCTCGAATATGTCACCGAACAGGTCAAGCTGCTCGTAGACCGACGCCTTGCGGCTGGCCTCCTGGGCCAAAAGCGGACCGGCCACCTGTGTCGTTACAACCGCGCCGAACATGACACCTGTTATTGTCGCCAGAAAAAACTTCTTCATCTGCTGTCCTTATTCTTCTTCAGGGCGAAGAATGGTCTTCGGGTCGAGAGCAGCCTGCCCTTGTCTGATCTCAATATAAAGCTTTTCCCCGTCGGGTTGACCACCATGATCCAAAGTTTCGATCAATTTCTCTTGTTCAGGCGAATTTCGCCCTCCCATCAGCCCAACCGGTTCACCGCCGGCGACAATCTGACCGCGCTGGACAAAGGCTTTTCCCAACCCCGCCAGAATCATCAGTTGGCCCGGCGCCGTCTCGAGAATCACCACCAGGCCATGACCGGGCATTGAGCCCGAAAAACGCGTGGTTGCGTCGGCCGGAGTGCTCACCAGCGCCTCGTCGGCGGTCTCAACGATCCATCCGGGCCTGCGGATTCCGGCAGCGTCGGCCTCATCGAAGCCCCGGATTATCTGCCCGATCACAGGCATTTCCCACACCCCGGACACCAGTTCTTCCGCATTCCCGACGTCGGCTACCAGGCTGTCGGCGAATGCAGCCAAGGTCTCGGATGAATTGATCAGCGCCTCCATTGCCGCCTCGTCGGTAGCCAACGACGCAGGTACTTCTGTTCTGTCGGACATGGCCTGCGACAGCTTCAACCGCGCATCGCGCACTTCCGTCAGACCGGTTTCAACAGTGGCGATCCCAGCCTCCTGCAACGAGCGAAGCGCGGTCAGGTCATTCAGAGACTGCTGCACGACATTCGAACGCTCCTCGAGAGCAGGCACCAGTGCCGAGGCTAGGACGCCAGCGCGCACGGTATCGACTGCGCTGCCTGGATGGAGGAGTGTCTCGGCCTGTCCTGCGCGCGTGACGTTCTGCAGAAGCGAAAGCATATCGCCGAGTTCCGCATCATGTCCCGCCAGTCGCTCTGATGAGCGACGCTCTTCCAGAGCGGCACGTCGAAGGCTTTCCCGCATCGCCGCCAGTCCTTGCTCATACGCCCGGATCGTCTCGGTCAAAGCTTTGATGCGGTCCGAAGACCGTTCCGCACCGGAGAGCATGACGGAAGCCCGTCCGAGTGCGTCTGACGCATCCCTAGCAAGCTTCGCGGCATCGACATCGGCCTTCGCCGGCAGGGCGAGGCATAAAATCAACAGAACAGAAGAACAAATTCGCATCATGATCGGATCAGACTAAGTCCCGTCATCTCATCCGGCTGCGGCAGTTCCATCAGGGCCAGAAGCGTGGGAGCCAAGTCCGAAAGCCGCCCATCGGCCAATGTCACTTCTTTCGGTCCGCCGATCAGCGCCACAGGGACAAGATTGGTCGTGTGGGCGGTGTGGGGTCCACCTGACACGGGATCGACCATGGTTTCACAGTTGCCATGGTCGGCGGTCAGCACCATTGCGCCCCCTACCTTTTCCAAGGCCGAGACCACTTTTGCCAGTCCTCTATCCACCGCCTCGCAGGCCTTGATCGCGGCATTGAGGTCGCCCGTATGTCCCACCATGTCGGGGTTGGCGTAGTTGACCACGATCAGATCGTACCGAGCCTCTATCGCTTCGACGAATTTGTCCGTCACCTCTTCAGACGACATTTCGGGTTTCAGGTCATACGTCGCGACCTTGGGAGACTTCGGCATGAAGCGGTCCTCGCCCTTCTCCGGCGTCTCCTTTCCGCCATTGAGGAAGAACGTGACATGCGGATATTTCTCGGTCTCGGCCAGCCGGAATTGGGTAAGACCATGCTTCGCAACCCATTCGCCCAAAGTGTTCACAAGCTTTCGTTTGGGGAAAACGGCCGCCATGTAGGCGCCGTGACCTTCCGAGTACTCGACCATGCCGAGCAAGGCGGCAAGACCGGGTCGCGAGCCGGTGTCGAAATCGGTGAAGCCGGGCTCGCCAATGGCGCGCAGAATCTCGCGGGCACGGTCGGCACGGAAATTTAGGCACCAGAAGCCGTCACCATCATGGATCCCGTCAAATCCAGCGATCACGCAAGGTTCGATGAACTCGTCGGTCTTGCCGTCCTCATAGGCCGCGTTCACAGCCGAGATCGGATCGTCCGCAGCGGCACCGTCACCATTCACCATCGCTTCATATGCTCGCGCCACGCGCTCCCAGCGATTGTCGCGGTCCATTGCGTAATACCGACCGATGACCGTCGCTACGCGGACCCCCTCAGGCAGCTTGACCAGAAGTTCGGCCATATACTCGGCTGCGGACTGCGGCGGCACATCGCGTCCATCGGTGATTGCATGAATGTCGACCGGCACGCCCCGGTCAGTCATTGCCTTCGCCGCGGCGACTATGTGATCAAGGTGACCATGCACGCCCCCGTCCGAGACAATGCCCATTAGATGGGCGGTACCGCCGGATGCTCTCAGGGTCTTGGCAAAGTCAACGATTGCAGCCTCATCATGGAATGAGCCCTGTTCGATCGCGAGATCGATCTGTCCCAGGTCCATCGCGACGATCCGCCCCGCCCCGATGTTCGTGTGACCAACTTCGGAATTGCCCATTTGTCCCGACGGCAGTCCAACGTCGGGACCATGGGTGATCAACGTCGCGTGCGGACAGGTTGCCATGATGCGGTCATAGGTTGGCGTATCGGCCAAGACAGGCGCATTCGCCTCGCGCTCTTGCCGCAGACCCCAACCGTCCAGAATGCAAAGAACCACAGGTTTCGGTGTGCTCATGCCATCCCTCTTTCGGCTTTCGCGCCCTCATACTCCTTAAGCACGCGAGTGAAAACCGCCGCTTGCTCAGACATCCTCTTCGCCTTCCTCCCCACCGTATTCGGTCGCAACAATTCCCGCGTCGTATCCCTGCTCTTTCAACCATCGCTGAAAGACCGACGTATATCCATGCGTGACAAAGACGCGTTCGCAACCCGTCTCCCGGATCGCCTGGTTCAGGCCGGGCCAGTCGGCGTGGTCGGACATGACAAAGCCTCGATCGGCCGCGCGACGGCGTCTGAACCCTCTCAGGGCCATCCAGCCGGAGGCAAAGGCCGTCGACGATGGTCGGAACCGTCCCGCCCAAGTCGTGCCCAGAGCAGACGGCGTAGCCAGAACGAATGCGCCCGGATGATCCTTCGGGTTCAGATCCGGTGTCACCCGGATCGTATCGGGCAAACCGATGCCCTGGCCGCGCAAGACCTCGTTGGTGTTCTCGATTGCGCCATGGGTCAGGATGGGTCCGATCGACGTATCGAGCGCCGCCAGGATGCGCTGCGCTTTGCCAAGAGCATAAGCACCGCAGACCGAAAACCGCCCCACGGCTGCGTTCGCTGCCCACCAGCGATTGACTTCATCGGCGACTGCCTTCGGTGAGTCCCAGGTAAAGACCGGCAGGCCAAATGTGCATTCGGTGATGAAGGCATGGCAGGGAACCGGCTCGAATGGTTCGCTCACGCCATCGGCGACAACCTTGTAGTCACCAGAAACTACCCAAGCCTCGCCGCCGACTTCGACCCTGATCTGAGCCGAACCCGGCACATGCCCCGCAGGGTGGAAACTGACCGTTGCGTCGCCGATCCGAAGGGCGGCGGCGTACGCTGCGGTCTGCATTTCGATCTGCCCCAGACGGTGACGCATTACTGGGGCGGCGGCGTTGGTCGCAAGGTACCGACCCATTCCGGGCCGCGCATGATCAGCGTGACCGTGCGTAATGAGTGCCCGGTCAACGGGACGCCATGGGTCGATGAAAAAATCGCCAGCAGGGCAATAGATGCCCCTGTCAGTGAATCTGAGGACTGGACCTGATGCCATTACGTGAATCTAGGGCGTGGCACAGGGATAGACCAGCACGGCTCGCTCAGGGATTCAGGATTGCTTAAATCGTGTGCAGAATGTTCGATCCCGGTCGAAAGAACCACTCTGACTCTTTCCTTCCGCACTGCACCCGTCATAATGCAGACGTCGGTGAGGGAATATGCGCGAGGAAAGAGCTCTGTATTTCAACGAGATGTTCGAAGGCAATTCCGTCAGGGCGCCCTACGCGGGGCTTGAGGAATGGTCGCGCGCAATGCCCGACGAATTCCGCAGCCTGAAGCAAAGTGAAGCCGAAGCGCTGTTTCGCAGGATCGGAATTACCTTTGCCGTCTACGGCGAGGGCGGCGATCCGGATCGTCTCATCCCTTTCGACATGTTTCCCCGCGTTTTTTCGGCGGAGGAATGGAGAAAGCTGGAGCGTGGGATCAAGCAACGGGCCCGCGCGCTCAACGCGTTCCTGATGGACGTCTATGATCGCGGGGAAATCGTGAAGGCCGGCCGAATTCCCGCGAGGCTGGTCTATCAGAACGAGGCATACGAAAAGGCCGTTGCGGGCTTCAAACCGCCGCGCGGCGTCTACTCGCATATCGTGGGTATCGACCTTGTGCGCACCGGGCCCGACGAATTCTTCGTGCTGGAGGACAATTGCCGCACACCCTCAGGTGTCTCGTACATGCTGGAGAATCGCGAGATCATGATGCGGATGTTTCCGCAGCTGTTCCGCGAGAACCGCATTGCGCCGGTCGAGGGTTACCCCGCGCGACTGAAACGCACGCTGGCTTCAGTCGCGCCCGAGAAATGCACCGGAGATCCGACACTCGCCATTCTCACGCCCGGACATTTCAATTCGGCCTATTACGAGCACAGCTTTCTTGCCGACATGATGGGCGTAGCGCTGGTGGAAGGACAGGATCTCTACGTCGAGGGTGAATTCTGCTGGATGCGCACCACCGAGGGTCCGAAGAAAGTCGACGTCATCTATCGCAGGATTGATGACTCCTATCTGGATCCGCTCTGTTTCAGATCGGATTCGATGCTGGGTGTTCCCGGCCTGATGAACGTCTACCGCTCGGGTGGAGTGACCATCGCTTCGGCTCCGGGTGCCGGAGTCGCCGACGACAAGGCCATCTACACCTTCGTACCCGACATGATCCGCTTCTACCTCGGCGAGGAACCCATACTCAAGAACGTCCCGACCTGGCAATGCGGCAAGACTGATGACTGCAAGTACGTTCTCGAACACCTCGGCGAACTGGTGGTGAAGGAAGTACACGGATCGGGTGGATACGGAATGCTTGTCGGACCCCGGTCGACAAAAGAGCAGATAGAAGCTTTCCGCTTCAAGATAAGCGAGAACCCGCAAAATTATATCGCCCAACCCACGCTGGCGCTGTCTACCTGCCCCACGTTCGTAGAAGCGGGCATAGCGCCGCGGCACGTCGACCTGCGCCCCTACTGTCTGGTCGGGGAGACGATCGAACTGGTTCCGGGCGGCCTGACGCGCGTGGCGCTCACCGAAGGATCACTCGTCGTCAACTCGTCCCAGGGCGGTGGAGTGAAGGATACCTGGGTGATAGCCGAATGACCCTTCTGGCCCGACACGCGGACAATCTGTTCTGGATCGGCCGGTACATCGAACGCGCCGAGACACAGGCACGTCTGCTGGAAGTCGGGTCCCGGAATGCACTGATCCCCAACGCGTCTGGGGGTTTTGGCAACGAATGGGAATCCGTTCTTCAGGCGTCGGGCGCGGCGATCGGGTTCTCCGAGAAGTACGGCAACGACCTTCGCCAAAGAAACATCGAAAGCTACCTCTTCTTCGACGAGGACAACCCGGCGTCTGTATTCACCTGTATCGAGCGTGTGCGGGAAAACGCCCGCATCGTGAGGACCGCTCTCACCAGCCAGACCTGGGATGCGATCAACACCTCGCATCAGGAACTGCGCGGGTTGAAGCGCACCGAACGCTCCAAGCTTTCGATCAGCGACCTGATCGACTGGACGCTGAGGCAGGCTGCCCTGATCCGGGGCACCATCGAGGACACTCAGCTGCGCATAGATGGATACGATTTCCTGAACATCGGGCTTTACCTCGAGCGCGGTGACAGCACGGCGCGCCTATTGGACGTCAAGTACTTCGTCCTTCTGCCGCAGGTCGATTATGTCGGGTCAGGGCTCGACAACTACCAGTGGCGCACGATCCTTCGGGCTCTCTCGGCGCACCGCGCCTTCAACTGGGCCTACGGCGGCGAAGTCACACCGAAAAAGATCGCGGATTTCCTGATCCTAAACCGCAAATCCCCTCGGTCGCTGATTACCTGCGCGGAGGAAACGAGTTGGCATCTTGACCGGCTGGCACGCGCCTACAAGAAGACGACCGACGCCCAGACACAGGCGCGCACAATCGTTGCCTATCTGTCTGAAATCGGCGTCGAGGACATCTTTGACGAAGGCCTGCATGAATTCCTGACGCGGACGATAGGTGAAATATCGTCCCTGGCCAGCACCATTTCCACGGTTTACCTCAGCGGGGAAAATCGTTGATGCGTCTCGCGATCCAGCATGACACGACCTATCGTTTCTCTCCTCCCATGCGAGGTGTGATCCAGTCTCTTCGCCTTTGGCCGTCCCGATTCGAGGGCCAAACCACGATAGACTGGTCGGTAGATATCGACGGTGCCACACGCGGACCGACGTTTCGGGACGCCGCGGGCGACAAGATCGACACTGCAGTAGTCATGGGCCCGGTCAGCGAAGTCGTCGTGCGCGTGTCCGGTCTTGTCGAAACCGTCGATCTTGCCGGTGTTCTTCGGGGGCACCGAGAACGAATAGTCCCCCAAACCTATCTTCGACATACGCATTTCACCAAGCCTGACAGCGCGCTTCTGGACCTTGCGGAAACCGTGGTGGCGGGAATGTCGTCTGCGCTGGAGCGCGCGCACGCCCTTGCCGACGGCATCGGCGACGCTATCGCTTACGAGCCGCAAACGACAGATTCCTCGACAACAGCCTCCGAAGCGCTGGCGGCAGGTGTGGGCGTTTGCCAGGACCACACACATGCCCTGATCGCCGCCGCCCTTTCGATCGGTATTCCGGCCCGCTACGTCACCGGCTACCTGCATGCCGAGAGCGACAAGGCAGAGGCAAGCCACGCCTGGGCGGAGCTTTACGTCGACGATCTGGGCTGGGTCGGGTTCGATGCCGCCAACGGGATGTGCCCTGACGAGAAGTACGTGAGGATCGGTTCGGGATATGACGCCGTGGATGCTGCTCCAATCCGAGGGGTGGCCCAGGGTGTCGGAACCGAAGCGCTCAAGATCGACGTGAACGTCGTCGAGGCGTCGCAGTAGACGGGGCTCAAGTTCGCCCGTTGCCGTTGGCTTCCGCGGCGCACCCGTGCGCTTTCTCAAGCTCGGAACGATATGCATTGATCTGCTGCATGAAAACGTCGCGTTCTTCGTCCAACAGGCGAGGCAGACGGCGGGTCAACTTTGCGGCCTCGTCTTGATCGGGTCGAATTCGGGCATAGACCGGGAAATGGTCAGACCCCACATACCGCCCGATGCAAAACCGGCTGAGCACGATCCCCTCAGTGATATAGAACTGGTCGATCGGACAGCGGAACCACCGGTAGCGTGCATGAAAGCTGGGATACAGACTGCGACCGACCCGCACATCCAGGTACTCGCCGGCGTGCTTGAAGGCCAGGGACGTGTCTGACCAGACGGCGTCGTTGAAATCTCCCATCACCACAACGGGCGTGTCACTCTTGCGAGCGAAGCGTGCAGCGTAGAGGGTCTGCAAATCGCGCTCGACCGTATCTTCACCCGGGACCGGGGGGACGGGATGCAACCCTATAAAGTCAAACGTTCTGCCGCTTGAGTCTTCCAGTGTTGCAAAGACGGATGGTGTCTCGTCGCGGGTCAACCGTTCGACGCTGGCCGCATGCACTTTCAGCCGGGTGGCGAAGATCATTCCGTAGTAATCGTCTTGGGGCACGGTCAGGATAGTTTGATAGCCCTCAAGCACGGACGCCAAATCATCGATCCAGGTCTGATCGGTTTCCATGAGCAACAGCACGTCCGGATTCTCTTCGCGGATTGCCTCGGCGACGTCCCCGCGCCGTTCGTTCTCCATCTCGACATTCAGAGCCATCAGGCTCGTATCGCCGTCTCGTTCGGGACCCAGCGCAAAATCCTGGCTCAGCCAAGGCAGGAAAGGGGTGATCCGGAACATCTGGTACGCGAGACAACCAAGCATCGCCAAAGCGACGACAAGCCCGAGAATGCCACCGGTCAAGGCCGCCAGAGCTAGTCCTACCACTGCAATGACGGCGATTTGTAGTCTCGGAAAATCCCATCCCCTGATCCACCAGCGGTAGGACTGGCTTAGCGGCAGAAGGGTGACAACCGTCACCGTTACGCCAATGGCCACCACCAATACGTCGAGCACGGAGTCCAGCATTTCCTGTCGCCTCTCGTTTGCATCCCCTGACACAACGGACGAGACGGCCAAAAGTTCATCGTCTTTCGCGTGACCTTCGGGGATGAGGGCGATCGGGCATTTCTTTCAGAAGTCCTCCGAAGCCCATGGCGGCAATCGCTGAACCCGTGACCGGCACGCCTGCGGAAAGTCGCTCCAGCACCCAATCCGCACCGTTGAGGGCGGGCGATCTGGCACAGCCGGGCAGCCCTACCACCGGGTGTCCACGCAAAGAACCGAGGAACAAGAGATTGCCCGGATCGACCGGCATTCCGAAGCGCTCGATAACGCCGCCCGCTGCCACGACCCCTTCAGGCGCGACATCGTGTCGATCCGACGTTGCCGACCCGCCAAGGATCAGGGTCAGATCCGCGTCGCCAGCCAGTGCGCCCGCAACAGCCCCGGGCTCGTGCGCAACTACGTGAACGTCGTCCAGGCGATAGCCCAGCGCCTCGACCCTCGCTCTCACGGTCGCTTCGCCCTTCTTCAGAAGACTTTCCTTGAACCCTTCGGTCCGCGTCAGAATGAGCCGTGCACGTCCGCCGGCGAACGGAAGGTGACGAATTGCCGATGATCCGAGCGCTGCTGCAGCACCATCGACGACCGACCGCGCAACGCCGTAGGGAATGATCTTGACCGTCGCCACCAGCTGATCGGATTCGGTCCGCATCAGGTCAGGCAGCGTCGCAAGCGTCACGCCCTCATCCACGGCGTTCATGTCAGCGATTGCATTCCGGTCGATCCGGACAAGTCCGGCCTCCTCCGCGATCAGGTTGACCCGGCCTGTCGACGCGATGCCGAGGCGCAATCCTGGCCCGACCAGGCATTTCGCGATGATCATCGCTGCTTCGTCCTCGGGAATGTCCTCACGCTCCAGCCGTGCCACCACGACCGTCGAAAGACCGGCGGCGGCGAGTTGGGCAAGATGGGCTTCATTCAGGACAGTGCCCTTCTTGATCGAACCACCGTCCAGCGAAGCCGAATGCGCGAGGATCGCACCGAGCGCCTCGGCGACAGGAACAGACCCGAATTTCACGGCCGTGCGCCGGGGCGCGAAGCGGGTCGGCGCAAGCGCTCGGTCATTTCGGCCATGATCGACACGGCTATTTCGGAAGGCGAGATCGCGCCGATATCGGCACCGACCGGACCGTCGATCCGTGCGATCACCTCTGGAGCCACACCTGCATCTTCAAGGCTGGCGACGCGCTTGGCGTGCGTCCGGCTCGAACCCAGCGCACCGATGTAGAATGCCTCGCTTGCGAGAGCTGTCTTCAGTGCGGGAGTATCAATCTTGGGATCGTGAGAGAGGGTCATGACGGCCGTTCGCGCGTCAAGGCCGTAATCGGACAGGGCTTCGTCCGGCCAGCCTTCGAGAAACCGCTCACCAGGGAAACGCTCGGCAGAGGCGAAGCTGTCGCGCGGATCACAGAGAACAACGTCATACCCGGCAAGCCGCGCCATCTGCACCAAGGGCTGGGCGATATGAACAGCCCCGACCAGAACAAGTCGGAGCGGCGGATTGTGAACACCTCGGAACAACTGACCCTCACGCGAGGACTTGTCGGTTCGAAAACGCTCTTCCAGATCCGGATCGGAAGGATCCCGGCGCAGAAGCCGCCTCTCCCACGTCTCCGTATTCACTTCCATGACAACGGGCTCACGTGCGCGGCGCGCGGCCACGAGGCTGCGAATCTCGTCGATGGTTGGTCCCTGCCCGATGCCGATAGGTTCGACCATGACCTCGATCTGGCCGCCGCAGGCCAGTCCGACTTCGAAAGCGCTGTCGTCGGAAACACCGAACGACAAGATACGGCAACTGCCGTCCCGCATCGCTTCGGCTGCTTCAAAGATCACGGCGCTCTCGACACAACCGCCCGATACCGACCCCTGAAATTCCATGTCCGCGTCGATAACAAGCTGCGCGCCGACGGGGCGCGGCGCCGACCCCCATGTCTTGACGACAGTGGCAAGCGACACCTCTCTTCCCGCCTCGACCCAGGCTAGAGCAAGCTCGGGAATACTATCGAGATTGTTCATGATTGTCCTCCGACGCCTTACAGTATCAGCCCCTTGGAGCCTGTCCACATTCCAGATAAGACCTCGAAACCGCCACAAATAGGCCCAATTGACCCGTGATTGTTTCCACGTAGGCGCCAGATCCTGGTGCCTCCATCTTCCTCCCTGACTGACTGGCCGTCCTTGGACGGCCTTTTTTTTTGGTGGAACGCGTCAGTCGTGTCGAAGGATCGCCTCGGGACAGGACAAAGTTCGCGTGAAACCCATGACTACAGGGCGAAGATCAGCCATCAAAGTTCCCGAACAGATCACCTGTATGTCTGGTCATCGGTCGGAAAGCTGCGGTTTCTGACATCCTCCGCATATCGCTTTACCGAGTTTTCGATCTCGTTCAGAAGGTCGCCATAGACCTTCACGAATTTCGGCGGACGCGGGTTCAGGCCCAACATGTCTTCCAGAACCAGTATCTGACCGTCGCAATCCGCACTGGCCCCGATGCCGATCGTGGGGATGTCGACGGCCTGCGTGATCTGAACCGCCAGCGGCTCGACCACTCCTTCGACCACCATCGCGAACGCACCGGCATCGGCCACCGCCTTGGCATCGTCGATGTGAACAGGCCAGGTGTCCTCTTGACGCCCCTGGGTCTTGAAACCGCCCATCACCAGGCTCGACTGCGGTGTCAGACCGATGTGAGCCATGACCGGGATGCCGCGTTCGACCAGAAAATGTATGGTCTCGGCCATCCGCGCGCCACCTTCGAGCTTCACCGCTCCACAGCCGGTTTCCTTGAGGATCTTGGCTGCATTGCGGAAGGCTACCTTGGGGCTCTCTTCATAGGTCCCGAAAGGCATGTCGACCACGATCAGGGCGCGTTTGGTGCCACGGACAACGGCCTTGCCATGCATGATCATGAGATCGAGAGGCACACCGACAGTGGTTTCCATTCCATGCATCACCATCCCGAGGCTGTCGCCGACCAGAATGAAATCGGCGTACTTGTCTACGATGGCGGCAGTGTGCGCGTGGTATGAGGTCAGAGAGACAATCGGATCACCGCCCTTGCGTTGCGCAATCTGGGGGGCCGTGATGCGACGAACAGGCGCTTGGGGTTCGGTGCTCAAGGCGAGACCTCCTTCTGGTCGATCAGCAAGACTTCTCCGAATTCGGCGGAGAGCATTATTCCAATGGGAGTGTCGATTGCCCCCTCGGCGGGAGTGAACGTGTCGGCCCGGACGATGTCCAGCCCCTTCAGCACGGCGCGGGGCTCTGCGGCGATGACGCGGCGGATGGTTTCGCGCAGGTCCCCGACGGTGCCGCCGCTCTTCGCGCAGGCCTCGGCCGCCTCGAGGCTGGCATGCAGAACAGGCGCCGCGGCGCGATCCTCGGGCGTCAGCCGGACATTCCGGGACGACATCGCCAGACCGTCCGCCTCGCGCACCGTCGGCACGCCGACGACGGCAACCGGCATGTGCAGGTCCCGCGCCATTCGCCGGATCACCGCCAGTTGCTGATAGTCCTTCTCTCCGAAGTAGGCCGAGTCGGGCTGCGCGATGTTGAACAGCTTCGTCACAACCGTCGCCACACCCCGGAAATGACCCGGCCGCACCAGCCCGTGAAACGCATTCGCCAGATGCACCGTCTCGACGATGGTCTCGTCTCCCTCGGGATAGATCTCGCCGACTTCCGGGATCAGCACCGCATCGACACCGGCCATCCGGAACATCTCCAGATCGGCCTCCTCGGTCCTCGGGTATCGCTCCAGGTCAGCCGCATTCCCGAACTGCGTCGGGTTGACGAAGATCGTCGTAACCACCCGGTCATGCGCCGCTCGCGCTGCGGCCACCAGCGCCATGTGACCTGCATGAAGCGCTCCCATCGTGGTCACCAGCCCGACGCTCTCGCCCGAAGCGCGAAACCCCGCGATCTCGGCGCGGTACACGGCGATGGTGCGGCAGACTTTCATGTCATCTCCCTGCTCGTCCAGCCTGTCTTACGATGCCAGTTCGGAGCGGACAACGCCGTTCAACCGCATTGCAGGATGGTCCGGCACGTTTGGAAACGCCGAGCCTTGAGGTCACGGTCGCGGATCCACACATATAAATGAAAGCCCTGTAAAAGCCCTGTTCGTCGGCCGTGGTGCAGCATCCAGCGGCGGGATCGATGAACCGATTGGGCGCCCTTCCAAATCAAGAAGCAGGCGCCAGCGCGGCAGGCGAGAAGAGAACCCCGAACTGCTCGCACCAGATGACCACGGACTTGTAGGCTGACAGGTCGATCCCCTCCGGCACCGGATAGGCCTGATCGCCTACATTGCCCTTGAGTTGACCGAGCGACACCCAGCCGTTGCCCGACACGTCCGCCGAAGTAGCCGGATCCGGATGCTCCGACAGCCACACCTCCAAGTCGGGTCCGTTCGTCACCTCGAACGAACTCAACTGCACCTCGTGCCTGCCTCCTGGTAAAGCGACCAGCGTCGCCTGACCCATTCCCTTGTGCGTGCGATCCGCATCGCGGAAACTGCCCGTGGCGACAACGGCAGCTTCGGCCAGCACCTCGGTTACCACCTCATCGTAAAGAAGGGGTGAGAAGGCGTACCACAGAAAAGCACCTGCAGGCAGACCCAATAGCCCGCCGAGAATGAACGCAACCAATTTACCTTTCATGCCAACCTCCATGACCCACGCTCCGAAACTATGGCTCTGCTCCGAGTCCGGCAACAGGTTCTTGCATTGTAAAGTCATCCCGCACCACGGCTTCGCGCTGGCCACGTCGCATTCGCACGCTGGCATGTCGGATGGACCTGACGACCGACCCGGATTTGCGCTTATATCGCGCTCAAACCGGGAAGGAATCGTCACATGAAGACCCACGTCAAAGCCCTAGTCGTCGGCGGCGGCGCCGTCGGCACGTCGATCGCCTATCACCTCGCCCGCGCGGGGTGGTCGGACGTGGTGCTTCTCGAGCGGGACGAACTGACCTCGGG
The DNA here is from genome assembly GCA_964601395.1 of uncultured Silicimonas sp. Lineage (GTDB taxonomy): Bacteria > Pseudomonadota > Alphaproteobacteria > Rhodobacterales > Rhodobacteraceae > JAVJUV01. The sequence goes on from CAZRNL010000016.1 coordinate 18,434, forward strand.
TTCGACGTGGCACGCGGCAGGTCTGCTTCCCTATTTCAACATGAGTTACGCCACGACCCACATCCACGACTACTCGATCAAGTTCTACAAGACCCTCGAGGAAGAGACCGGCCTCAACCCCGGCTTCTACGTCGTCGGTAACCTGCGCATGG
>CAZRNL010000017.1:0-4405 GCA_964601395.1 uncultured Silicimonas sp.
TGTCCCGCAGGACCGAGGTAGTTCCGCATTGCGGACAGGTGATCATGCGCGAGTGCTGGAAGCGCCATGGAAGCTCCGCTCCGCAATTCCCGCAATTCAATCCACCGAGCGCCATTTGACCTCTGGACCCTTCTGAGCCAATCGCGAGAACCATGAATCACGGCTCCCGTGAGAGCAAGCCGCTTGCGGCAACCAAAGATGACCTGTTTGCCCCGATGGTCTATGAGGTGAGTCGCAAGACAAGGAAGCAGGCATGGTTCGGCAGATTTTCCCGATCTCGGCGTTGTTGCTGGGGTCGTTCTTCCTCCTCTTCGCGGGTGGGATAAACTCTTTGATCCTGCCGCTTCGAGGCTCGTCGGAAGGGTTTTCGTCTCTGTCTCTTGGTCTGCTCGGCACCGGGTGGGCAATCGGATATGTGTCGGGCTGCCTGTTCACCGCCCGTCTTGTTCAGCGGGTCGGTCATATCCGCTCGTTCAGCGTGATGTGTTCGATGGCCGGGATCGTGATCCTAGCGCAGCTTCTCTTCATGTCGCCGCACGCGTGGATTCCGCTGCGCGCCCTTCAGGGGTTTTGCTTCGCCGGCGCAGCGATGATCGTAGAGAGCTGGTTGTCCGAACGGGCAGACGCAGGCAGCCGAGGCCGTATTTTCGGCATCTATACGATGGTGAATCTCTTTGCCTCGACCGCCGGGCAACTTACACTGACGTTGGGTGACACCAGCGGATACCTGTTCTTCGTCCTCGGTGCGATGTTCTACTCGCTGGCCCTCATTCCTACCGCCGCGTCATCGACCGCGACGCCCCAACCGCTCGTGTCCGTGAAGCTCGACATCAGGGTACTGTGGCGCAATTCACCGGTTGCAGTCTTCGCTGTCTTCATGGTTGGCATCTCGAACGCCGCCTTTGGAACTCTGGCTGCGGTCTATGGCTCGCGGATCGGACTTCAGGTCACCTCCATCGCTTTTTTCGCGTCAATCCCGATACTCATCGGTGCGATAAGCCAGATTCCGGTCGGCATCCTGTCCGATCGTCTGGACCGGCGCAAAGTCCTGATCGGACTGGCTGCCGTCGCCCTTCTGGCGGACATCGTTTTCGTCGTCGTGTCACCCGAATCTCAATGGGCGAACCTTCTATTGGCGGGCCTCTTCGGCGGGTCGATCTTCGCGATGTATCCGGTCATCATCGCTCATGCGAACGACCATGCCGACGGCAACTACATCCGGATCAGCGGAGGCCTGCTCCTGGTTTTCGGACTCGGGTCCATCGCCGGACCGTTGATTGCCGGTTGGGCCATGTCGAGCTTCGGGGTTCAGGGTCTGTTCCTGACGACCGCCCTGGCGCATGTGCTGATCATTCTTCAGGCGACCTACCGGATCACCCGGCGCGCAAGTGTCTCTAACAAGGATAAGTCCGGCTTCAAGGCCGGTCCGCTTGCGCGTGGATCGACGCCGCAGACCATCGCCTTGTCTGCCTCTGACTCCGAGATGGAAGACAACATCGGGGAGGTTGTCCAAGATCCCGAGCCATTGCCGGAAGATCAGGAGCGTCCCGATCAGTCCTGACCGATGTGCGGCTCGCCCCGACGTGCGGCAAGGTCGATCTGGCGCTGGCGCTCGCGGAACCTTTCGCGATCGCCGTCCGAGACCTCTCCCCGGCACTTCGGGCACGATACACCCTTTTCATAGGCCGGATCCGAGCGATCCTCGGATCTGAGAGGTCGCCTGCAGGCATAGCACAGATCATAGGAGCCTTCTGTCAGGCCGTGACCCACGGACACGCGCTTGTCGAACACGAAACACTCGCCCTGCCAAAGGCTTTGTTCCTCGGGCACGTCCTCCAGATACTTCAGGATTCCACCCCTGAGATGAAAGACGTTCTCGACACCCTGGCCGATCAGGAAGTTCGTCGCCTTCTCGCACCGGATTCCACCGGTGCAGAACATCGCAACCTTCTTGCCAGCGAACCGATTGTGGTTTCGGGCCCACCAGGCAGGGAACTCGCCGAAAGATCGAGTTTCCGGATTAACTGCACCTTTGAACGTCCCGATTTCGACTTCGTAGTCGTTGCGCGTGTCGATAAGGGCCACATCGCCTGAACCGATCAGCGCATTCCAGTCGGCTGGATCGACATAGGCACCGACCGCCGCAGTGGGATCGACGCCCGGTTGTCCCATCGTGACGATCTCGCGTTTCAGGCGCACCTTCATCCTCTGGAACGGCATCTCGGACGCGGTGCTTTCCTTCCATTCAAGAGCCGCGCAGCCGGGGAGGGTGCGGATGTGGGCCAGAACTGCGTCGATCCCCTCGCGGGTTCCGGCAACAGTGCCGTTGATGCCTTCGCGCGCGAGCAGAAGCGTGCCTTTCACCCCGTGCGAACACGCCACCTTCGCCAGCGGTCCCTTCAGGGTGTCCGGCTCCGGGAAAGTAGTGAACTTGTAGAGTGCGGCAACGGTGAACATGGCACAGCCAGATACGCCGTTGATCTGCTTCCGGCAAGACGTAGGGTAGGGATATCAGGAACGGAGTTGAATCATGCGCCCCGCCAACGAAGCTATCCTTGTGATCGACGTCCAGAATGACTTCTGCCCGGGCGGTGCGCTGGCCGTGGCGGGCGGTGACGATATCGTTGCGCCGATCAACGCGCTGGTGCCGGAGTTTGCCGTCCGCGTCTTCACCCAGGACTGGCATCCCGCCGATCATCGCAGCTTCGCGTCACAGCATCCCGGCAAAGACCCCTTTTCAGTGACTGAAATGGCCTACGGTCCGCAGGTTCTCTGGCCTGATCACTGCATAATCGGCTCCGATGGCGCCGCCTTCTACCCCAGCCTCGATACGCGTCCGGCCGATCTTGTCATCCGAAAAGGGTTTCGACGGGACATCGACAGCTATTCGGCATTCTTCGAGAACGACCACTCCACGCCAACCGGTCTTGAGGGATACCTCAGGAGTCGAGGAGTCGATTCGGTCACGCTTGTCGGGCTGGCAACTGACTATTGCGTCAATTTCTCCGCCGTCGACGCTGCGCGGCTGGGCTTCCAGGTCAGGGTGATAGAATCGCTCTGTCGCGCAATCGACCTCAACGGCTCTCTTTCGGTGGCGCGGCAAGGTATGGCCGACGCGGGCGTCAAGCTGGTCTGATAGCCCTGGGTCTTCGGTTCAGCCGCCGTCGATAGAGACAATCTGCGGAGCTGGGAGAAGTTTCGCAAGCGCGCCGTCACCCGCGACGAAGGACACGACCAGATATAGACCAAGACCCATGACGGCCATCATTACCAAGCTCTTGTTCTTCCGGCGCGGAGGCACATCGTACGTTGCCCGAACGCTTTCCATCAGCTCAGCGGCTCCTACGCCTTGTCCACCTCGGGCCGCGGGGGAATTGGAAAAGAAGCTGTCCATGTCCGGCCCGCTGACAGGTCCACTGGCATAGGCTCGTGCATCGGTCGGCTTGGCAGTAAAGAAGCTGTCCAGATCGACCGCGCTCCCTTCCCGAGCAGGAGAAACGTTAGGCACGGAATTTCGGCGTATTTCCCTAAGCGAATGTGCGGGAACGTCGGTCGGTCGGGCTGTTGCAGCAGACTCCATGAAGGCGTCGATGTCGAAGCCGTTCCAGTCCACATCCGGTGGAAGCTGTCTAAGGTTCTGTCGGAGCTTTCCCAGCACGTTCATCCGGGCCTGTGCGTCCGAAGGCGGAAAGCATCCCGGTCCAGCGCCGCTGTCATAGACATTGATGCCGAATCCGCTGTCGATCACGCATTTCTTGACCGCATCGGAGGCACCTTGAAGTGCCATGACCGCAGCCGGATCCCGGAACAGCGCACGTTGTTCCTTCATCTGTTCGGACATGCCGAGTTCTTTGAAAGTGTCCCCGAACCGATCCTGGATTTCCTTCGGCATGATGGAGAACATGTCGAAGTCATAGGTTAGCGCCATAAGGAATCTCCGCCGTCGCAACGCGGGAAACAGTCCTCTACGATTGTGTCGTTAAATTGGCCGCGGTGAGACGAGAAAACGCCGAAGAGCAGTATACCTTCGCATACCGACTTCCTCTCGCCGCGCCTTTGCGCTATGGCCTCGGCAACGTCCGCAGTGGAGTGACCCATGGCCAAGATCAAAGTCCAGAACCCAGTCGTCGAAATGGATGGGGACGAGATGACCCGGATTATCTGGGCCTTCATCAAGGAAAAGCTGATCCTGCCTTATCTCGATATCGACCTGCTCTATTACGATCTCGGCATGGAGGAGCGCGACCGCACAGACGATCAGATCACCATCGACGCCGCCGAGAAGACCAAGGAAGTCGGTGTCGCCGTCAAATGCGCCACGATTACACCCGATGAAGGCCGCGTCGAGGAATTCGGCCTGAAGAAGATGTGGCGCAGTCCCAACGGGACGATCCGCAACATCCTC
>CAZRNL010000017.1:4415-18404 GCA_964601395.1 uncultured Silicimonas sp.
AGCCGATCGTCGTCGGACGCCACGCTTACGGCGATCAGTATCGCGCCACCGATTTCACCTTCCCGGGTCCCGGCAAACTGACGCTGAAATACGAAGGCGCGGACGGTCAGGTGATCGAACGCGAGGTATTCGACGCACCCTCCGCCGGCGTCGTCCAGGCGATGTACAACCTTGATCCGTCGATCTACGACTTCGCCCGCGCGTCGTTCAATTACGCTCTGAACCTGGGCTGGCCGCTGTATCTGTCGACCAAGAACACCATTCTCAAGGCCTATGACGGTCGCTTCAAGGACATCTTCCAGGAGGTCTACGAAGCCGAGTTCAAGGATGCCTTCACCGAAAAGAAGATCTGGTATGAGCATCGCCTGATAGACGACATGGTGGCGTCTTCGCTGAAATGGTCCGGCGGCTACGTGTGGGCGTGCAAGAACTATGACGGCGACGTGCAGTCCGATACCGTGGCTCAGGGCTTCGGATCGCTCGGCCTTATGACGTCGCAACTGATGACGCCCGACGGCAAGATCGTCGAGTCGGAGGCCGCCCACGGCACCGTCACCCGCCATTTCCGTCAGCATCAGAAGGGCGAGCAGACGTCGACGAACTCGATCGCTTCGATCTATGCCTGGACAGGGGGGCTCCGGCACCGGGCAAAGCTGGACGGCAACGAAAAACTGCTCGCTTTCGCAGAAACGCTGGAAAAGGTTGTCGTGGATACGGTCGAGTCTGGCTTCATGACCAAGGACCTGGCACTGTTGGTCGGACCCGATCAAGGCTGGCTGACGACCACCGGCTTTCTGGACAAGATCGATCAGAATCTGCAGAAGGCGTTGGGCTGAACTGGATTACCGCCAATCGAGACGATCCTGATCTTCAACTATTTCGGCGTGAGGCATCGTCATTCGACGTGCTGCGGGCATCCCCGTACCTTTCGAGGACCGAGCGCCTGATGTTTTCGGGTTGGTCGGCTACAGCATCTGCCAGCGCGCGCAACTCACGTCGTGTCCGATGGAGATGATCAATCAGGTCCAGAACAACAGGAAGCGCATCCAGCGGAAGTGACAAGTCCTTCCTGAGGTCGCAGAGAAGACGAAGCCGGGCGATATCCAACTCATCGAACACCGGACCATCCTCACTGTGGGCGGGGCGCACCCAACCTTCCCGCACCCAAAGACGCAAGTCCCTGATTGTCAGGCGCTTGATGCTCGCAACGACAGTTCGTTCATCGAAACTCATATGCTCCTCCACACTGCCTTGCGCGGGTCGAAGCCCGCCTTGTCCCGCCAGCGTTCAGCCAGTTCTTCCATCTGTTCGTCGATGCCGTCAGGCAGCACGATCCTGAGGCGAACGTACTGGTCCCCTGCCGATCCCTTGCCGGTGTCGATCCCCTTTCCCTTGAGCCGAAGCCTGTGGCCGGACGAGGACCCCTTTGGAACTTTCATCGAAACGGTCCCCGAGATCGTAGGCACCTCGATCCTGGCGCCAAGAACCGCTTCGTCGAAGGTGATCGGCACGTCCAATTCAATGTCATTCTCATCGCGCCGGAACACCGGATGCGGCCGCACTCCGATCGTCACGAAGGCATCGCCCGCCGGGCCCTGCCCCAAGCCAGGTCCTCCTTTCCCGCGCAGTCGAAGGGTCTGTCCGTCCTTCAGCCCCGGAGGGATCGATATTTCGATTCCCTTTCCGTCCGGCATCGTGACATTGCGTTTGGCGCCCCGCGCGGAGTCCAGGAAGTCAACGTCGAGGTGATAGCGTACATCCCCTCCGCGGGCATGGAACTCTTGCCGGAAATCACCTCCGCCACTTCGCTGGCGACGCCCGAAAATGTCCGAAAACAGGTCGGACACGTCCTCGAAGTCACCCATTTCCGCGCTCGGATCATAGCGGCGCCCTGATTCGCGCCCCGCATACTGGTGATAGTAGGACCGCTCGGGGCGTTCCTGACCACTTGCATCTATCTCACCGGCATCGAATCGCCGGCGCTTCTCCGGATCCCCCAGAAGATCATGTGCCGCGGCGACCGCCTGAAACTCGGCCTGTTTTCCCGAGTCGTCAGGATGCAGGTCAGGGTGAAGCTTCCTTGCAAGCTTTCGGTAGGCTTTTCTGATTTCATCCTGTGAGGCGGTCTTCTCAAGCCCCAGAACTTTGTACGGATCGTCTTGCATCGTTCTTTTCCCTCACTCAAGGGTCGGAGACGAGAGTTTCTTGCCCCGCGGCGAAAGTCAGGTGTGCTTCACTGTCGCCGGACGTGTCGACGTGGAGAATGTGGCCGCAGCACCCATGATCTGTCGATGTATAGACATTGTGCAAGGATACTCTTTTGAACTGGATCAAACACCGAAAAACAAACAATGCCTGCGCTTCGAGGCCAACATTTCTTGCTGCAAGAGCTTTCGGTTCGCATCCCGTGCGACTGGAGTCGATCTGATGGATGACGAGCTGTCACCATAGCGTGAAGCAACTGACACCGCTGTTGCTCCGGATCGTCTCAATGGCGATCTTGTTGTTCCGACCGAAGGAGACTTTCATGGGAACCGAGCGCTTCACATTCGAAGGTCATGACGGGGATGCGCTGGCCGCACGGCTCGACATGCCGGACGGCCCGCACCTTGGCACGGCCCTCTTCGCTCACTGCTTCACATGCGGCAAGGACATCACCGCGGCACGCCGTATTGCGTCACGTCTGGCTGCGATGGGCATCGCCGTGCTTCGTTTCGATTTTACCGGCCTCGGCCATTCGGGCGGCGAATTCGCGAACACAACGTTCTCATCGAATGTCGAAGACCTCGTCCGTGCGGCGAGGAGCCTCGAGTCGAGGGGCATGCCCCCCGGACTTCTGATCGGTCACAGCCTTGGCGGCGCGGCGATCCTGAAAGCCGCTGGCGCCATTCCGGGCGCGAAGGCGATCGTCACCATCGGCGCCCCATTCGATCCGGCCCACGTCACTCACAACTTCGACGAAGTGCTGGACGAGATCCGTGAAAAGGGCAGCGCTGCGGTGACTCTCGCGGGTCGGTCCTTCACCATCGGCCAGGACTTTGTCGAGGATATTTCCGGAGCCGCTCTGGCACCTGCGATCGAGAAACTGGGCAAGGCGCTTCTGGTCATGCACGCACCCCGCGACGAAACCGTCGGAATTGACAACGCAACGCGAATTTTCATCGCGGCGAAACATCCCAAAAGCTTTGTGACCCTCGACAGCGCCGATCATCTGGTTTCCCGCGCCGACGACGCCGAGTATGCGGCGGAAGTCATCGCCGCGTGGTCGGGCCGGTACCTCAAGCTGCGTCCGCCTGCACCCCCCCCGGGCGCGCCCGAAGGCATCGTGCGCGTGTCTGAGGCCGACCAGAATGGTTTCCTGCAGGACGTGAACGCGGGAGCCGCACACCACACCCTGGCAGACGAACCGCTGGCCTATGGCGGCACGAACCGAGGCATGACGCCCTATGGGTTCCTTTCCGCGGGACTTGGTGCGTGCACTTCGATGACGATCCGCATGTATGCGCGCCGCAAGGGATGGCCCCTGAGTCATGTTTCCGTCGACGTGTGCCACGACAAGGTTCACGCGCAGGATGCCAGGGACTCGACGGACGTGCGTATCGACACTTTCCGCCGCGAAATCCGTCTGGAGGGGGACCTGGATGACGATCAGCGCGCAAGGCTTCTGGAGATTGCCGACAAATGCCCGGTTCACCGAACGCTTGAACTTGGCGCGCGGGTGGAGACTGTGCTGATCGGTTCCTGACGTGCCGGATATTTGACCAAACGGTCAATCTTGATTCTGTCACGTCCGCGTGCGACGCTTGCGGCGACAATCAGGGGACCTGCCGATGTCCAGATCGATCACCACCAGCAAGACGGCTGTCATCGGCGCTACCCAGCTTCCGCAACTCCACGAGCCGCGCAATCCCGGAACAGAGCTGGATCTTGATCGGATCGCGTCGGTTCAGGCCAATACTTCGGCAATCGAACGTCGTGCGGCGACGCTTCCGGGGCGGCGTTCGGTCAAGAAAGACTATCAGGCGGCCTGGCTTCTGAGGGCGATTACGCTGATCGACCTGACCACTTTGTCGGGGGACGATACGGTGGGCCGTGTTCGCAGGCTATGCGCCAAGGCTGCCAACCCTGTCCGGCAGGACATTCTCGACGCACTTGGCATGGCGCCGATCACAACTGGCGCCGTCTGCGTTTACCATGACATGGTCGAAGCCGCGGTCGAGGCCTTGCGGGGAACCGGAATCCCTGTCGCTGCGGTCTCGACCGGGTTTCCGGCCGGGTTGTCGCCCTTTCATCTGCGGGTCGCCGAGATTGGTGAAAGCGTGAAGGCCGGAGCGAAGGAGATCGACATCGTCATTTCCCGACGGCACGTCCTGACCGGCAACTGGCAAGCGCTTTACGACGAGATGCGGGCCTTCCGTGCTGCCTGCGGAGATGCGCACGTCAAGGCAATACTTGCCACCGGCGAGCTTGGCTCACTGCGGAACGTGGCAAGGGCAAGCTGGGTCTGCATGATGGGGGGCGCCGACTTCATCAAGACATCGACCGGAAAGGAAAGCGTCAACGCGACGCTGCCCGTGTCGCTCGTGATGATCCGCGCCATCCGTGCCTATCACGAAGCGACCGGCCAGCGCGTCGGCTACAAGCCGGCAGGCGGCATATCCAAGGCCAAGGATGCCCTGGTCTATCTGTCACTCATCAAGGACGAACTGGGGGACCACTGGTTGCGTCCGGATCTGTTCAGATTCGGAGCATCTTCACTTTTAGGGGATATCGAACGTCAGCTCGAACACCACGTCACCGCCCGCTATTCGGCGGGCTATCGACATGCAATTGGATAAGAGAATGACCGTCGATCCTGCTTCCTGGCCCGAAGCCGCCAGTTATTTCCGCTTCTATTCAGAAGGCCGACGAGATCACGTGGCCAAGGTCGTCTATATCTATAACGGGGAAGAAGTGCGCCAATCCCGTGATGGTGAAAGGCTGTATGTCGGGCGCGCAGGCGCGGATGGGATTGAGTTCGTCTACAGGCGCGGATCATCCGAGATCTGGGCCTATTATCCGATCGAGGGAGATCTCGATTTGAAGGCGGACAATATCGAAACTTTCGAACAGGCATGGAAAGCCGGTTCGATCAAGGTGTGAGACTCACGCATGACCGTTCAGGAAATCTTCGACTCTATGGACTACGGCCCGGCACCCGAAGATGCATCCGAAGCCTTCCGGTGGCTTGACGATCATGGTTGTGCGTTCGGTCATCACATCGGCGGGACCTGGACGAAGCACGACAACGGCTTTGAGTCGAAGAACCCGGCAACGGGCAAGGTGCTTGCCAGTATCTCACAGGCCACGGAGCAAGACGTGGATGCCGCGGTTACAGCCGCGCGAAAGGCGCAAAAGGCCTGGGGCCGGGACGCCAGGGCACGGGCCCGCGTTCTCTATGCAATCGCCCGCCTGATTCAGAAGCATTCGCGCCTTTTTGCAGTGCTTGAGACACTCGACAATGGAAAGCCAATTCGCGAAAGCCGGGACATCGATATCCCCCTGGTCGCCCGCCATTTCTATTACCACGCCGGAATGGCCCAGTTGATGGACGAGGAGCTTCACGGCCGCGAACCGCTGGGCGTCGCAGGCCAGATCATTCCCTGGAACTTTCCGCTTTTGATGCTGGCGTGGAAGGTCGCGCCTGCTCTGGCGATGGGCAACACCGTCGTTCTGAAACCCGCAGAATACACGTCTCTGACAGCCCTGCTTTTCGCAGACCTCATGCGGGAGGCCGGAGTTCCGAAGGGTGTCCTGAACATAGTCACCGGCGATGGTTCCGTAGGCGAGATGATCGTCGGTCACCCCGACATCGACAAGATCGCGTTCACAGGGTCGACAAGCGTGGGCCGCAGGATTCGAGAGGCCGTGGCAGGTTCGGGTAAGGCACTGACGCTCGAACTTGGGGGCAAGTCGCCCTACATCGTATTCGATGACACCGACCTCGACAGTGCGATCGAGGGTCTTGTGGATGCGATCTGGTTCAATCAGGGACAGGTCTGTTGCGCTGGCTCTCGGCTGTTGGTCCAGGAAGGCATCGCGCCCCTGTTCCATGACAGGCTTCGGGCGCGGATGGATAAATTGCGCCTCGGTGATCCACTCGATAAATGCATCGACGTCGGCGCGCTTGTCGATCCGGTGCAACTTGCCCTGGTTCGCGACATGGTCGGATCGTCGGCAGGAGACGTCTATCATGCGGCGACTCCGATACCTGAAGCTGGCTGTTACTATCCTCCAACACTTATCACCGGCCTTTCGACCTCCGACCGGTTGATGCAGGAGGAAATCTTTGGCCCCGTTCTTGTCGCAACCACTTTCCGGACACCTGCGGAAGCGGTCGAACTGGCGAACAACACGCGCTACGGACTTGCTGCAACAGTCTGGTCAGAGAATGTGAATCTTGCGCTGGACATAGCGCCGAAACTCGCGGCCGGCGTGGTCTGGGTAAACGCAACCAACCTCTTTGACGCTGCGGCCGGCTTCGGTGGGGTGCGCGAGTCGGGGTTTGGAAGGGAAGGCGGCTGGGAGGGACTGCTGGCCTATACCCGGATAGCCGGAAAGCGGAAGGCGTTGAAACCGATCGATCCGACCCCGGCACCGAAAGATGCCGAGGCTTCCGGTATCGACCGGACGGCCAAGCTTTACATCGGGGGCAAGCAGACCCGCCCCGACGGCGGCTATTCCCGTGCGATCTGGTCGTCCAAGGGTAGGCTTCTGGGCCATGCAGGGCTGGCCAACCGCAAGGACTTGCGGAACGCGGTCGAGGCCATGAACGCCGCCTCCGGATGGTCACGGACCAGCGGACACCTCAGGGCGCAAATTCTCTATTACATGGCGGAAAACCTTTCGTCCCGCGCCGAGGAGTTTGCGGCACGCGTAAATGACCTGACCGGAACGCGGGGCGGCAAGGACGAGGTGGCGGCCTCAATCGACCGGCTGTTCACCTGGGCTGCCTGGGCCGACAAATACGATGGCCGCGCTAAGGGCGTGCCGATCCGCGGGATCGCACTGGCGACGAACGAACCGGTGGGAAAGATAGGCGCCTTCGCTCCCGATGAGACACCACTTCTGGGTCTGATATCTCTTGCGGGTCCGGCCCTTGCTATGGGCAACAGGATCACGCTGGTCGCCTCTGAGCCGTATCCGCTTGCAGCCACGGATTTCTATCAGATCCTGGACACTTCGGACGTCCCGGGAGGCGTGGTCAACATCCTGACCGGTTCCCATACCGAGCTTGCCGCACAGATGGCGGGGCACATGGACCTTGACGCGGTCTGGAGCTTCTCGTCCTCTGACCTGTCGGCAACCATCGAACGGGAAGCGGCCCGAAATCTGAAGCGAACCTGGGTGAACAACGGCAAGACGCGAGACTGGACCGTGCCATCGTCCGGAGAATTTCTCGCCGCTGCAACCGAGGTGAAGACGATCTGGGTGCCCTACGGGGAATAGAGGCATGCCGAATTGGTCTGGTATCACGGGCAAGCAATCCGATTGATTGCGCAATTCCAATGTAGGGTCCGCAAAAGAAAAGCGCGCCCGGACCTGCCGGACGCGCCTTGTTCCAGTTACGACAGGACGTCGATCAGTTGACGTTCTGGGCCTCGACGGCCTTCGATTCGACCGTGTCGCCGGCCGCGATCTCGATCCGGCGCGGTTTCAGCGCCTCGGGTACTTCGCGGACAAGGTCGATGTGCAGCATGCCGTTCTGGTGGCTCGCGCCTGTCACGCGCACATGGTCGGCCAACGCGAAGCGACGCTCGAAAGCGCGGTTGGCGATGCCGCGATGCAGGTACGTTTTTCCCTGCTCCTCGGCGGCTTTTCTGGCCGACACGATAAGAGCATTCTCGCGGACTTCGACGCCAAGGTCCTCGTCAGAGAAACCGGCGACCGCAATCGAGATGCGCCAAGAATCGTCAGCGGTTTTTTCGATATTGTAGGGCGGATAGGACGGTGCCGTGGCGGTATCGGTCAGGACACGGTCCATAAGGTCGGCGATCTGGTCAAAGCCGACGGTCGCACGATAAAGCGGTGCAAGATCAAAGCTGCGCATTTTGGTTATCCTCCATTGAGCGACAACTGGTGACACCCACCCGTTCGGGCTGGGCGGTTTTCAGTCCCGGGTCCGATTTCGGCCCCCGGTGGTATTGAGTTAGGAAGCGCGACCAGCCCGTTCAAGACCCTGAAGGAGCATCCAGAAGATCGAGAAGCGGCGGCAATCTCAGCCGCAGGTTCGAGGCTTGCGCGACCGGCTGCTTCAAGATCGACGTCCGGCTGGAGATGATGGCCACCAGTTCCAGTCCGTCGTCCGTCTTGCGTAGGACCGGCGCGCCGCTTTCACCGCTGACCACCGGGCATCCCAGCGTAACCAGCCCCGTCAGTCCAACCGCCAGAACAGGACATGCGCGTTGTCGCGGTCGCGGTCCGTCGACTTTCCTCCAACTCACGATGAATAAGGTCTCGCCGGGCTGCGCTTCGTCTCCGATTGGGAAAGGTTGGATGTGCAAAGAACCGGGAAAGGAGGTCAGACGCATGGCGCCAATATCGAACCTAAGCTTCCACTCGGGTCTTGGGCTGTCGGGATCGTACAGTGGGTGTTTTACCGATCGACTGATCCCCGCCAGTTCCTTCGTCGCCCCGTCCCCAAATGCGAAACCGATCGACGGCATTTCCAGAGGTCCGGACCAATCGGGCGCGCAATGTGCAGCGGTGACGACCACATCCGGCGCCACCAGTACGCCCGAGCAGGACCCGCCTGTTTCGAGATAATCGATACGACCCGCTGCCGCAGCGTTCTCGGCGGCAATCGCGGGAGAGACGCTACCGAGGATGGCGACGATTATCAGCAGAGGCCATGGCATTCCCCCAGCTTTCCGCAAGATGGCAGCGCAGATCAAGGACGAACGAACTTGGCGCCGCCCTGGCCAGATCGGATTGTCGGCCGAATGCCCGGACGGTCGGCTCGCACAACCTTTGCCTTGACGTCCACTTTTGCCGCCAGGCCACCTCCTGTGGTCAGAATTGAACGCAGCTCTGAGAGGGGAACTTCCAGATTTGTCCCGAGTGAGACGCGCCGCCCACCGATTTCCGCCTTGGCCGAGACGACGGATACGATCTGCGGCACTCCACCGACCTCCACGAAGATCGGAGCGCCGGAAGAACCGAAGTCGACATCGCACGACAGCACCAGAGCATTGCGTTGCCGTGCGAGCACAAAGCAGACTTCCTGGAGAGAAGGCGAACTGGTCCGGTCATGCGCATAGGACACGACACCGACGCTTTGTCCCTTACGCGGCTTCTTTCCGATCGCGAAAGGCGCGACCGTCGCCAGCCTGATGTCGCTGTCGAGCTCCATCAGTGCCAGATCGTTGCCGACCTGGATGTCGCTCCCTTTTCCGGTAAAGGTATACTCCGGGTGAACGACGGCACGCCGGACCTTGCGGGTCGCTGTCGCATGACCGTTCCGCCACCCCGCGTGAAACTGGATCAGGCCGGGGTCGACGCGCTTGCCGCTGCCGGCCTCGAACATGCAATGGGCTGCCGTAAGTACCACGTTCGGCTCTATCAGTGCACCGGTGCACATTCCGCTGTAGCCGATGCTGATCAGGCCAACACCTTCCCACCCCCGAGCCTCGTAAGCCGTCATCAAGGATGTCAGACCTGTTTCCCCGGTCGTGTTCTCTTGCGCGGCAGCCTGGAAGGGCAGCAACATTGAAAGCGCAAGAGCAGCCAGCATTACCCGCATTGTCGTCCCCTAGTTCCGTCACGCTCTTTTTCTAGCGCCGTGTTTGGGCAACAATATGTCAGGAAAAGCTGTCAGGTCAGCAACGGAATACGCCGGTCCTCGGCAGCGCGCTGTAGTGCGGCAGGCTGTGGTCCGCCCGTGGCCCAGTCCAACAGTTCGACGGTATGGACGACCGGCACGCCGATGGCTGACCCGATCTGCATCATGCAGCCGATGTTGCCGGCCGCTATGACATCCGGCGCCTTGGCTTCAAGTGTCCTGATCTTGCGCTCTTTGAGCTTTGCGGAGATCTCGGGCTGCATCAGGTTGTAGGTTCCGGCCGATCCGCAGCACAAATGACTGTCGGCAGGTTCGACAACCTCGAAACCGACCGTTTTCAACAGGTCCTTCGGATAGGACTTGATCTGCTGCCCATGCTGCAGCGAGCACGCCGCGTGATAGGCAACCCGCAGTCCTTTGCTGGCGCCTTCTGGCAGACCGAGCTTGATGAGAACTTCCGAGACGTCCATCGCCAGCGCGCTGACCCGCGCCGCGTCGCCGGACAACGGATCGTTGCGGAACATGTGGCCATAGTCCTTTACCGTAGTACCGCAGCCGGACGTGTTGATCACTATGGCGTCAAGACCGCCGTTCCGGTCTTCTGCCAGCCACGCCCGGATATTTCGCGCCGCAGCCGCGTGGCTTTCGTCTTCCTTGCCCATGTGGTGGACCAGCGCACCGCAGCAGCCCATGCCCTCGGCCACCACGACCTCGCACCCCAGCCGGGTCAGCAGCCGGATCGTGGCATTGTTGATATCGGTGTTCAGCGCCTTCTGCGCGCACCCCGTCATCAGTGCGACGCGCATCCGACGTTCGCCCTTCGCCGGAAAGCTCTGCGGGTCGTCGTAGTGACTGACCGGCGGTATCCTCTTCGGAGCCATCGCGAGCATCGCCCTCAGCCGTGCATCCGGCATAAGGAACGCGAAGGGACGCCCGATCTTTGCGCCCAGCAGCGCGATTCTGAACCGGGACGGATAAGGCAGGATTCGGGCCAGCGTCCAGCGCAGAAGGCGATCCATCAGCGGCCGCCGGTACGTCTTTTCGATGTGAGCGCGCGCGTGGTCGACCAGATGCATATAGTGTACGCCCGAAGGACACGTCGTCATGCAGGCAAGACAAGACAGGCAACGATCGATGTGTTTGACTGTTCTCGCGTCCGCCGGGCGATCGTTTTCCAGCATGTCCTTGATCAGGTAGATCCGGCCCCGTGGGCTATCCAGTTCGTCGCCAAGCACCTGATAGGTTGGACAGGTCGCCGTGCAGAATCCGCAATGCACGCAAGACCGCAGGATCTCGTTTGACCGCTGGATCGCAGGGTCCTTCAACTGGTCATCGGTGAATGTCGTCTGCATCAGCCCATCAACCCCGGATTGAGAATGCCTTTCGGATCGAATTGCTGTCGCAAGCGCGACGCCAGTGCCGCCAGCGGGGGTGGATCAGGTTGAAAGACCCCGAGACGTGCCTTGGTTTCGGCGGATGCCCGGACCAGCGTTGCATGTCCGCGGATCTCCGCAAGCGCGGCGCGGACGTCGCGGCCTTCCGGCACTCCCGCCCAGATCAATCCGCCTGCCCAGTCCAGCAGTAGCCTCACGTCGCCTAGAGCGGCCGCTACTTTGGGGGCTTCCGACGGCTTCACCGAAATGCGCCAGACATCGTCATCGGTTCCCCGAAACATCTCGGCGTTCCTGATCCTGCCCCAGTCGGCTTCGGTGTCGTACTCGTCGGATGCGCCGTCGCGCCGTTCGATCCTGGCAGGGCCAAACACGGACAAGAGGTCCCTTAACCGGTCCGCGCGATAGCTGACGGAGCTTTCAAACCCTTCAATCCGGATCATGGTGACAGGAACTCCGTTTTTTCCTGCGGGTAGGTGCGCCGCCGCCGACACCTCGAACGGAGATCCAAGAGCCGCCAACATCGCCTTGACCGCGTCCGAAATGGACAGGCCGTCCAGCAGCAAGGTTGCCGTCGTCTCAGGCTTCGGAAGAACCTTGAAACTGACCTCGGTGAGAATACCGAGCGTGCCCCGGCTTCCCGCCATGATCTTGGTCAGATCATAGCCCGTCACATTCTTCATGACCCGCCCGCCGTTCTTGATGACATTGCCCGAACCGTCAACGAAGCGGACGCCCAGCAGGAAATCACGGCAGGCTCCCGACTGTACGCGTCTCGGTCCAGAGACATTCGCCGCCACGACACCGCCGATGGTCGGCTCGCCGTCTGTGCCGAGCACCGACCGGTGATCCATCGGTTCGAAGGCCAGCATCTGGTTCTCGGTCGACAATCTGGCCTCTACTTCGGCCAATGGGGTTCCTGCCTTTGCCACCAGAGTAAGGGCGCCCGGTTCGTGCAGGACGATCCCCGATATGCCGGAGATGTTCAGCGACACTCCGTCGACCACACCCCCGACAGGCCGCGTTCCGCCGCCACGGATCGCCAGTGGCCCTGTTGCGCCTGCGACGGTTTCGGCTAGCTGTGTCTCGTCGGTCGGGTTCAGCATGGCGCTTCTCTGTAAACCAATTGTCCAAGGGGTTGAGGGCACACAGCCCTTCGATCAGGCAGCTTCCGCAGGAGGTGTCCGTCGCGAGGAACTGATGGCAAGCGGAAAGACTTTCGCCGGATTCAGAAGCCAGGACGGATCGAACACGTCCTTCACACGCATCTGCGCCTCCAGATCCGCAGGCTCGAATTGTACGGTCATCAAATCGCGTTTCTCGATACCCACGCCATGCTCCCCGGTCAGGCACCCGCCCACTTCGACGCAGAGCTTGAGGATCGCGGCACCGAAAGCCTCGCAGATTTCCAGGTCGCCGGGCTTGTTGGCATCGAACAGGATCAGCGGGTGCATGTTTCCGTCGCCTGCATGAAAGACGTTGGCCACGTCGAGGCCGAACTCTCGCGACATCTCGCCGATTCGGCGCAGGACAAGCGGCAGGGACGAGACGGGAATGGTTCCGTCAAGGCACATATAGTCGTTGATCTGGCCCATCGCGCCAAAGGCCGATTTGCGCCCCAACCAGATCCTGCCTGCCTCTTCCGCACTCGACGCCTCGCGCAATTCGACCGGATCGTGTGCGCGTGCGATACGCTTGATCACCGCCAGTTGTGCGTCGATCTCGGCTGGACTTCCCTCGACCTCGACGATCAGCAGGGCCTCGCAATCAGGATAGCCCGCCTTTGCGAATGCTTCACAGGCGCGAATGCACGGACGATCCATGAACTCGATGGCGACGGGTAACACGCCTGCCTTGATGATGTCGTTGACACAGGCTCCCGCCACTTCGCTGGATTCGTAGCCGATCAGAACCGGACGTGCGCCCTCGGGCTTGGGCAGGATCCTAAGGGTCGCTTCGGTGACCACGCCCAACTGGCCTTCCGAGCCACATACAAGGCCCAACCAATCGTAGCCGCCCGAATCCATGTGCGCGCCGCCTATCTCGACCACTGTTCCGTCCATCAGGACCATGGTGACTCCAAGCAGATTATTGGTGGTCACGCCGTACTTCAGGCAGTGCGCTCCGCCCGAGTTCATGGCGATGTTGCCTGCGATCGCGCAGGCAAGCTGGGACGACGGGTCGGGTGCGTAGAAAAAGCCGTTCTCCTCGACCGCGCCCGTCACGCTCAGGTTGGTGCGTCCGGTCTGCACGCGGATGAAGCGGTTTTCGTAGTCAGTCTCCAGAACATCGTTAAGCCGGGCGACTCCCAGGATGACGCTGTCCGCGGTTGGCAACGCTCCGCCTGCCAAGGACGTACCGGACCCGCGCGGCACCACGGGAACGCCTTCAGCGAGGCAGATCTTGAGCACCTCCGACACTTCCGCGGTCGATGAGGGAAGAACCACGCAGAGAGGCGGGCATTTGTATGCGGTCAGGGCGTCACATTCGTAAGCACGGGTTTCGTGCTCGTCGAAAATGACTGCGTCGTTCGAGAGGACGGCTTGAAGCCTTGCGACGATCCGACCCTTCCGAGCCAGAATCGAAGCAGAGGGGACCGGCATTTCCATGGCAAACCTCCTAATTGGTAATTTAATATAACCAAAAACTCAATCCGGCAAGACTCCAGGCTTGTGCGCCTCAATTCTCCCCTTGCATCACGATCCTGTGCGGCCGCGCGCTCTTCCCTCGTCACAGCGATCACGTTTTGCTACGAGCGGCAAAGTCACAAGAAGAAAC